>JADHRD010000013.1 GCA_016777585.1 Rhodospirillales bacterium
TGGACAAAATACAAATATCTCAGCCTAACCCGATACGGCCTGTATATGAGCAATGACCTTTTTCATAACTGTAGGCAAGGCGTGATCACTAAATTGATGGGGCATACTCCAAATATCTCCTTTTAAACTCTCATCTTCATACGTTCCTGAGAGAATTTCCAAATCTAAGTGGAAATGTGTAAATGTGTGTCGTACGCTACCCGGAATAATCGTCCAATTAATGTCAAAGGGCGCTTGTTCAATTAATTCTTTATGCGATTTTTTTTCCACTTCCCAAGATGAAGAGGGGATTTCAATCATCCCCCCCAACAAACCCTTCTCTGGTCTCCTTCTTAGAAGCACTTTACCTGATGAACGGGTCACCCAAAAGACAATCGCTCGCCGCACCGGTTTCACCGGCTTCTTCTCCCTTTTTGGTAGTTCTTCCTCAAGACCCTTTAGATTTGCAACACAATTACGCGTTATAGGGCATATGCCACAATTTGGTGATCTTGGCGTACAAATAGTCGCGCCGATATCCATCAACGCCTGAGCATAATCCCCAGCCCTTAGATCTGGAGTCATTTTTATCGCCAATTGGTAGAGATATTTCTTAGATTTTGGCAGTGGCTCCATTACCGCATGTAGCCGTGTTATCACTCTTTCTATGTTGCCATCCATTGGTGTTGATTTTTTATTAAAAGCAATGGCCATAATCGCTGACGCCGTATACGGGCCAATTCCAGGAAGAGCTAGGAGAGCACTCTCCGTCTCTGGAAATCTACAGTCATAATCAGAAGAAATAACTTGTGCACATTTATGCAGGTTACGGGCTCTTGCATAATAACCAAGGCCCTGCCAGGCGTGAAGAACGTCATCCAAAGATGCCTTGGCTAAATTCTCTATTTTTGGCCAACGCGTCAGAAAATATTCAAAGTAGGATTTAACCGTTGCGACCGTTGTTTGCTGAAGCATAATTTCACTCAACCAAACATGATAAGGGTTAGGTACAACACCGGGCTCAGATCGCCAAGGGAGGGTGCGTCTATGTGCATCATACCAACCCAGAATTTTTATTACTCGGTCTTCAATTATTTGCTTTTCATCCAAGACTTGGTTCCATACTTGCCATCTAAATTATGTTAGGTTGATAAGACCAGATTTTCTCAATACCATAAGAAATCTGGCTGATAAATGAAAAGCTTTGTTACTCTCACTTGGAGAATAAATGACCATACGCCGCTACCAATCAAGAAGTATTAGTCATACAGTAGAGAAATTGACGCGTCCTATATTTGGAGGGCGTGGGTTTAGCTCAGGTAAAATACTATCAGAGTGGCCAAACATTGTCGGCGCATTACTCTCTAAGCATACATTCCCTGAAAAAATATCATACCCTCCAACGGAGAGGATAAATGGAACCCTGTTTCTTCGAATTGATAGCCCAGCGCTCTCATTAGAGTTACAACACATGGAAATCCAGATGCTTGAGCGGATCAATACCCACTTTGGTTTTAAAGCCGTTACACGGATCAAATTAATACAAGGTACTTTGCCAACACAAGAAAACAAAGGGCCAAAACCAAAACGTAAGTTAACAGAGAATGAGCATCGAGAGCTTTCCGAAACCCTTGATATGATCAGCGACCCCGATTTGAAACAAGCCCTTCAAGCTCTTGGGTCAGAAGTCAAAACGAGTAATTAATATATTTTTTGTGCAAAACTCGGACTTTTTGTAAAATCCATAAATATATGACCTTATTCTAACCAAGTTATCCCCAAGTTTTTTAAATTTCCACCTTTTTTCTAAGATCCCGACTTGTCCACGGGAATAATGCCATTTATATTATCAAGATATAGTATGAGGAGTCTGTTTTGATCAAATATGTAGTAAATAATTTTGCAATACACCGGTTTATGGTCTTAATCGCATGTTCCACCTTATGTTTCATGACAATTGCTACAACCGAAGCTTTAGCAAATAGCCATGGAAAAACGATATTGCCACCCATAAAACAAATTTTATCTGATAGAATTGAGGGCGATCCCAGTGCGCCTATTACAATGATCGAATACGCCTCAATGACGTGTCCACATTGTGCAGAATTTCATACTGAAGCTTACAAATTAATAAAGAAAGAATATGTGGAAACGGGAAAAGTGAAGTTTATATACCGTGATTTTCCCCTTGATCGTCTTGGCCTCGCAGCAGCAATGATGGCGCGATGTGCACCAAAAGAAAGATATTTTGCAATTGTAAATATAATTTATCAATCTCAAGAAAGTTGGGCGAGAGCACCAGATCCCGCAGCCGCTTTGGCACAAATTGCCAAACTAGCAGGCATGTCAAAAAAGACTTTTGATGCATGCATTATCGATAAAAATATATACGAAGGTGTTATGAAAATTCGGAACGATGGTGATAAGAAATTCAATATTAAGGCAACTCCAACAATTTTAATTGATGGTAAAACCTTTGAAGGCGACAAAACTATCAAAGCATTTCGATCCGAGTTAAACGCGCTATTAAAAAAATAAATTAATAAAGGACATGGGCGACCGTGCAATTTTCAAAACTCCGCTTAACTGGTTTTAAATCATTTGTTGATCCGACTGAACTTGATATTCTCCCCGGCGTAACTGGTGTTGTTGGGCCCAATGGTTGTGGTAAATCCAACCTTGTTGAAGCTCTTAAGTGGGTCATGGGCGAAACATCCGCAAAGCAGATGCGGGGCGGAGATATGGATGACGTCATATTCGCGGGATCAAGAAACCGGCCAGCGCGCAATATTGCCGAAGTTGGATTGGGATTGGATAATTCAAACCGAAAAGCACCCGCTCAATTTAACCAAATGGATGAACTTGATGTTACTCGAAAGATCGAGCGCGAAAAAGGATCAACCTATCGGGTAAATTCCAAGGAAGTTAGAGCGAAAGACGTGCATCTATTATTTGCTGACTCTGCAACCGGCGCGCGTTCAACAGCACTCGTAAGCCAAGGGCAAATTGGTGAAATAGTCTCTGCCAAACCGGCTCAAAGAAGAAAACTTCTCGAGGAAGCAGCTGGTATATCGGGCTTGCACACTCGCCGGCATGAGGCTGAACTCCGTTTACGCGGTGCTGAAACAAATCTTGAGCGTCTTGATGACGTCATGATTACGCTTGATGGGCAAATGTTAACTCTGCGAAAACAGGCCCGACAAGCAAAGAGATACCGCAATTTAAATGATCATATTAAGAAAGCAGAAGCGACCCTCCTTTTGATTCAGTGGAATTCTGTAAATACTGAGATCAATAAATCTCAAGAAGCTTTGAAAATTAGGGATGAAACAGTAACGGATTTAACTCGAAAAACATCAAGCGCCACAATAATACAAAACGAAGCTGCAGATCACCTTCCCCAACTGAGAAATACGGAAGTCGAAGCCTCCGCAGTTCTGCAAAGACTAAATTTAGCGCGTGAAAACCTTGAAGAAGAAAAAACCCGCCTTATTCAGCAAAAAGAAGAATGTGAAAACCGCCTAAAACAAATTAGCCAGGATATAGAAAGAGAGAAAAACCTAACCTCTGATGCGGAAGCAGCCACCAGAAATTTAGAGGAAGAAAAATTACGTATTTCTGATCTTGAGGCGAACCAAGGGCAGAATATCGGTAATGCTGGTGATGAGTTGGCAAAGATTCGCGAAGAATATGCAAATCTAGAGACCCAGTTGGGTATATTAACCCAGGAGTCGGCTAATGAACAAGCTAAGCGTAATGACCTCGAACAAAGAAAAAAAGAGATTGAAACTCGACTTTCGCGATTACAAACTGAAGAAAAACAAAGACTGATTGAACTCGAAAAATTAGAAAAAGACGTCATAGATAAAGTCGAAATTGATAAATATAAGAGCGCATTTTCTTTTGCCCAAGAATCGCAGGATCAAATGCGTAAATATGCAGACGAAATGGAAGAGACGAGGATTCTGGCTAATCAAAACTTAACAACGGCTAGAAATGAGTCACAAATTGTTCTCACTGAGACCAATAAATTACAAGCTGAAATAAAAGCCTTAACCGAAATTTTGGAGACCGGCGATCCTGATCAGTGGCCACCCTTAATTGATACACTGAGTGTAGAACCAGGACTTGAGACAGCCTTGGGTGCAGCTCTGGGTGAAGATCTAAGCGCTGCGACAAGTAATTCAGCTCCTGTCCACTGGAGATCAATTGAAATTGAAGGTGATCAGCCAAAACTTCCGAGTGGAGCTAAGCCGCTGAGCAATTATGTGAGTGGTTCCAGTATAATTGTCTCTAGGCTATCACAAATTGGTATTGTTGATGATATTAAGACGGGTTGGGATTTATTTCCCAAATTGAAACAAGGTCAACGGTTGGTAACTCGTAATGGAGATTTCTGGCGTTGGGATGGCTATACGTCTTCAGCAGAGGCTTCAACCACTGTCGCAATAAAACTGCAGCAACGGAATCGTTTGATTAAGGCCGAAGAAAGGCTCAAAAACCTTCAAGAAAAAGTTCAACTTTCTCAATCTCTGGTTGAAGAAGCCGATAAACAGTTTGAATCAGCCATGGATAATGAAAAAAAAGCTCGTACCGAGGCAAGGAATGCGGAGCTTACTCGTGATAAGGCTCAGCAAGAAATGACACAGATAAATAATATCTTCAGTGAAACAGAAGCGAGAATTATCTCGCGCAAAGAAGCCCTGGAACGGATCACTGTTGACATTCAAGAAGCAACAAAAATTTTATCAGACTTAAACTTATCTGAATTATCTTTATCTAAGAATGAGGAAACAGAAATAAAGTTATCTGAGCTTAGGGTAACTTGTGGAGATAAACGTGAGGAGTTAGTCGCCGGACAAACAAGATTTGACACGTTAAATGCTCAACAAAGAGAGCGGCAGGATCGTCTGAAAGCTATCACAAGCCAAATCACGAATTGGTCAATGAGAAAAAGTGAGGCAAAAGCTCAACTAGAAGAGCGAACACAAAGAAAAGTCTCCATCGAAGAACAACGCCGACAACTTGATCAAAAGCCAGAAATTTTAGAGACAAATCAACGTAATCTTGACGAGAGTATTACTGGTGCGGAAGAGAAAAGAAGAGCTGCTGCAGATCAATTGGCTGAAGCGGAAACAAAACTGAGAGGAGCTGAGAAGGATGTTCGCGAGTTAGAAGGTGCCCTAAGCCGAGCACGGGAAGAGAGGATTCGGTCCGAAGCTAATTTAGATCAACTCAAAATAAACTCCAAATCATTGGAAGAACGCATGACTGAACGGCTTGATTGCAATCCTTCTGACTTAACTGAAATAACTGGTGTTGGCGATCCAAACGAACTTCCTAACGTGGAGAGTGCCGAAAAACGAGTTGAGAGGTTATTAAGAGAGCGAGAAAATATGGGGCCAGTAAATTTACTAGCCGAGTCAGAAGCGAGCGAGCTCGAAGAACAAATTGAAACTCTTCAATCAGAACGGGAAGACCTAATAACTGCAATTGGCAAATTGCGACGTAGTATCAGTGAGCTTAATCGCGAGGGACGCCAACGCCTTCTAAAATCTTTTGAGGAAGTAAATACACATTTCAAGAAATTATTTGTCCGTTTGTTTGGCGGAGGTCGCGCCCACTTGGAACTTATTGAATCAGACGATCCACTTGAAGCCGGATTAGAAATAATGGCAAGTCCCCCAGGAAAACGACTTCAAGTCTTATCATTATTGTCTGGTGGAGAGCAGGCACTAACCGCTTTATCACTTTTATTTTCAGTTTTTATGTGTAATCCTGCACCGATCTGCGTTCTAGATGAGGTAGATGCACCTCTAGATGATTCAAATGTTGACCGTTTCTGCACACTTGTAGACGAAATGGCAAATACATTATCAACGCGCTTTCTAGTTATCACTCACCATCGGATGACAATGGCCCGCATGGACCGTTTATTCGGCGTTACAATGGGGGAACAAGGCGTTTCCCAACTTGTATCTGTTGACTTAGGAAAAGCCATAGAACTACGAGAATCGGCTTAAATGGGAAATCGCCAATAATTAAATGTTTTCAATAGCTTAACTAAATTACCCTCAAATTATTGAATCTTGACACTCCTTTAGATGAAAGTTATGTTCCGAAAAAAATTTATGGTTGGTCTTGGTTTCAACAAGGGAGCTTCGTTTGCGACTCGATAAAGGTGAAACAAACGAGCTAGATGATTTAAAAAGAAGGTTAGATATCGCCGTAGAAAAAAATTCTGGGGCTAACAGCCAAGAAAATGTTGATAGTAGCAAGAATGGAAAAGGACAAGCACTAAGGATCAGTACAGAGCTTATCGTAGCCGTAGGAGTAGGCGGAGGATTTGGTTTTTTCTTAGATGACCTGCTAGGAACGAAACCATGGCTTTTAATTGTATTTTTACTCTTAGGGAATGCAGCTGGTCTTTGGAATATATACAGGTTGTTGAATGGTAAAAATTACCGAGTAGGCTTAAACCACAAGAAGTAGCTGAAGCGGTAAATAGTATATAACATTTAAGTTTTGAAGGTAGAAAATTTTGGCTGAAGCACATAATCCTCTCGATCAATTTGTTATACAGGCATGGGTTCCCATTAAAATTGGTGACTTTGACGCTTCGTTTACGAACTCGTCCGCATTCATGCTATTATCAGTGATATGTGCGACGGCTCTGATGGTTCTAGCTGTAAGACCCCGAGCAGGAGTTCCAGGCCGCTGGCAGCTCTTGGCTGAATTAAGTTATCAGTTTATAGCAAAAATGGTCGCAGATAATATTGGGAAGGAAGGTAGATCTTATTTCCCTCTTATTTTTTCAATTTTTATATTTGTATTGTTTGGTAATTTACTAGGTATGATACCCTACAGTTTTACATTCACGAGCCATATCGCTGTTACACTGACCATGGCGCTACTGATATTTATTATGGTCACCTTAATTGCTTTTTTTAAGCATGGTATGAAGTTTTTCTCATTCTTTTTACCTGAGGGTGTGCCGATAATATTAGCACCCCTTATGATAGCCATTGAAGTTATCTCTTATTTTACAAGACCGTTTAGCCTCAGTGTACGGTTGTTTGCAAATATGATGGCTGGTCACACTTTGCTGAAAGTTATTGGCGGTTTTGTAGTGCCACTAGGTATTTTTGGATTTGTGCCAGTAGCTGGGTTAGTCGCAGTTATGGGACTTGAGTTTTTAATAGCTTTTCTGCAAGCATATATCTTTACGATATTAACATGTATCTATATTAATGATGCGATCCACCTTCACTAAAAAGACATTAGACTACTAGAAATTTAGATAACAAACCAAAAAAGGAATATATAAAATGGAATTAGATGCAGCTAAAATGATCGGCGCGGGACTGGCAACGTTAGGCTTTGTGGGACCTGGTATTGGCATTGGCTTGATTTGGGCAGCGTTAATAAACACAGTCGGAAGAAACCCAGGTGCTGCAGACGCGGTGACTACAACAGCTTGGGTATCCTTTGCGTTGGTTGAAGCACTTGCAATTTTTGCTCTAGCCATTGCATTACTGATTCTTTTTGGTTAACCGATGAAAACCAATTTTAATTTTTCAATCATTAGGTTAGTGATGTGCCACAACTAGATATATCGACTTTTACGCCGCAGATTATTTGGCTAATTATTACATTTGGTGTGCTTTACCTACTTATGGCTAAATTAGCCCTGCCTCGTATAGGTTCTATTCTTGAGCAACGACAGAATAGAATTGAAGATAACTTGGCAATGGCTCAAAATTTAAAAAGAGAATCTGAAGTAGACGCCGAATCTTATGAAACTGCAATATTTGAAGCCCGTGAGCAAGCACGGACCAGTACCCAGTTAGCCATTAAAGAAATGTCGGAAGAATCACAAAGACGACAAAGTGAATTGAATGATAGATTAGTGAGTGAAGTTAAATCTGCTGAGGAAAGAATAGCCCAAGCAAAGAAAAAAGCGATGTCTAATATTGGCGAAATGGCAGAAGATATTGTGTTGGATGCAGCAGAATCGTTAATTGGGATTGCGCCAAGTAAAGACTCAATAAAAAATGCAGTTTCAGCTAAACTAAGAGAACATCCAGAAGGTTAAAATAATGATTTCATCAGCCTATGCAAATGTTGCTAACGGAATTGAGTCGCAAGTGTTTTATTACAGTCCCGCTTTCTGGGTAGCTATTGCATTTTTATGTTTTGTTGTCATTTTTACAAAACCGATCTGGAAATTTGCGACGTCTGCATTAGATAAAAAAATCAAGGCTATTGAGGACTCTATTGAAGAATCGGCTAAACTCCGTGAAGATGCTCAGGATCTACTGGCTAAGTATAAACGAAAACTATCTGATGCAGAGGTAGAAGCCCAAAATATAATAAGTAAGGCGAGAGAAGATGCAGGAGCTTTAAAAGATAAATTAACAAGAGAATTAGAAGCAACATTGGAACGAAAAGAAAAGCAGGCGATGGAACGAATATCGCAAGCAGAGAATGAGGCTAGGGAAGAATTTCGAACAATAACTGCAGACCTGGCAATAGCGGCTACACGGCAGGTTCTCTCTGAACAGATTGAACAATACAAGGCTGATGAACTTATCGATGAGGCTATTACGGAACTACCCGATAGACTTAGCTGAGAAACATATTAAAATTACACTCGTCAGAATTTAATGGAAATTTTTCAACCTTTAATAGTGCTATTCCACCAGTTGAATCCACTCTGCCTCGCTTAACATCTTTATTCCGAGTTCAGCGGCTTTCTTTGCTTTAGAGCCCGCATTATCCCCAATTATAACCAAGTCTGTTTTCGAAGATACAGAACCAGAAACCTTTGCTCCAAGACCCTCAGCACTATTTTTTGCTTCCATTCTGGTAATTGTATTTAATGTACCGGTAAAAACGATAGTTTTGCCAGAAATTGGTGAGGATATAGAATTCATAACTTTGTGAGGATTTATAGTAATTAAGGTTTCAAAATCATCAAGTAATTGAGCATTTATAGTGTCGTTAAAAAATACTATTAAGTCACGGGCTAAATTTGGACCAATTCCATCAATATTACTTAAATCCTCTCTAGCTTCTGAGCCAATTATAGCTGCGTCGTTCATTGATGAGCGCAAAGCCTTTATAGATAAATAATGATTTGCTATAAGGCGGGCATTAGCGCGACCTACTCCTCTTATACCAAGTGCAAAGATGAAACGATCTAGTGTAATTATTCGCCGACTCTCAATTGAATTCAAAAGCTTTTCGGTAGATTTAAATCCCCAACCCTCAAGTTTCTCAAGCCCTTTCCTATTATTTTTTAGCCGGAAAATATCAGTAAGACTCAAAATAAGATTCTTCTCAAAAAATATTTCAGCATTTCTAGTTCCAAAACCCTCAATATCAAAAGCCCCCCGAGACACAAAATGGCGTAATCTCTCCACCAATTGAGCATTGCAACTAGCGCCTCCAGAACACCTCCTTATCGCCTCATTTTCGACACGCGGTGCGTCTGATCCACAAACGGGACAAACTTGGGGAAATCTAAAAGTCTCAGATTTCTTTGGACGTTTCTCAATTATCACTTTCACAACCTGCGGAATAACATCTCCTGCTCTCTGAATTAAGACAGCATCTCCCTTACGGATATCTTTACGCTGGATTTCCCCCTCATTATGAAGTGTCGCATTAGACACCAAAACGCCACCCACGTTTACTGGCAATAATTTAGCGACCGGAGTCAATGACCCCGTCCTTCCAACTTGTATATTAATCTCGGTTATTATTGTTTCAACTTGTTCCGCTGGAAATTTATGCGCTACGGCCCAACGCGGAGCCCGACTGACAAACCCCAATCGTTTTTGCCAATCCAGTCTGTTAACTTTATAAACAACACCATCAATATCATAATCTAATTCAGATCTTAATCTGGATATTTCTTTATAGGTAGATATTAAAGTATCAGGACTATTACATTTTTTCATGAGTGGATTTACGGCAAAACCCCATATCTTTAAATAATTATAAAATTCAGTCTGACTTTCCCACGAAACTCCTTTAAATTCTCCCCATGCATAAGCAAACATTTTTAATTGACGAGTTGCAGTAATCTTTGGATCTAACTGCCGAAGAGAGCCCGCAGCAGCGTTTCGAGGGTTGGCAAAAACTTTATTTCCAAGGGCTTTCTGATTGTTATTAAGCTCCAGAAAATCATACTTAGACATATACACCTCTCCCCGTATTTCAATTATTTTAGGGACTGGGCCTCTCAAACTTAATGGCACTTCTTTTAAACTCTTAATATTTTCAGTTACGTCTTCTCCAACTTCTCCATCCCCTCGGGTCGCCGCAGAAACTAAAAGACCCGTCTCATACCGGAGGGATATTGACAAACCATCTATTTTTGGTTCAGCTACCATCTCTAGTTCAATAGAAGAATGATTGCTAAACTCTTTCAGAAAACGCTTAATACTTGAGATAAAATCATTAAGGCCTTCAACAGAAAAAACATTGTCTAATGACAACATGGGCACAGTATGCTGTATTTTATTAAAAGCTGCATGGCTGGTATAGCCCACATTGCTAGATGGACCATCTTTCGTGGCCAAATGACTAAACTCTTTTTCAAGGTCTAAATAGCGTCGACGAAGTGAATCATACTCCGCGTCAGAAATAACAGGATTATCATCTTGGTGATAGGCTTTATTATGGCCGTCAATTTCAGTGGACAACCTTTTTAACTCTGATCTAGCTTCGTCTTCTTTCATATTGCTCACTAAAGCAGTATTATTAGTATTCACTCTAACCTCAATTAAATATGTTTTTTAAGTAATTTTAGTGCAGCAGCTCTAGCTTCATCTGTAATCTCAGATCCAGATAACATTCTTGCAATTTCCTCTTTTCGCGAGCTTGACGTTAATCGTCTTAAAATAGTTCGATTACCGTCATTATTCGATTCTTTAATAATTTGTATGTGATTATTTCCCCGCGCTGCAACTTGCGGAGAATGTGTAATAACCAAGACTTGAGTGTTCACTCCCAATTTTTCCAATCGGTCCCCTACAGCGGCGGCCGCAGCTCCTCCAATTCCGGCATCAACTTCATCAAAAATAATAGTTGGTATTTTAATAGAATCAGCCAAAATAACCTTTAAAGCCAACATGATCCGAGCTAACTCACCGCCAGAGGCAATTTTATTTAATGGTCCAAGATCCGTATTTGGGTTAGTTTGAATCTCAAATGAAATATTCTCAACACCATATTCATTCCAATCAGATTCAGCGAGTTTATGAAGTTGGGTCACAAATCTTGCTGATTCAAGTTTAAGAGGATGTAATTCCGAGCTTACCAGCTCATCAAGTTTGCTAGACACTTTAGCTCTGGCTATTGTTAGGCTTTCACAATAATTTATATATATATTTTTAAGTCTAATAATCTCAGCTTCCATGATTTTTAAATTACTTTCGCCATCAATCACATTAGCTAGCTGCTCTTCCAGCCGCAATAATAACTCTGGTAATTCAGAGACAGAAACTCCATGTTTTCGAGCTAAAGCTCGTAATTTAAATAACCGTTCCTCAGTTTTTTCTAAATCATCCGGATGAATATTTAATTGGTCACTTAATCGCTCAATTTCCGAAATTGCTTCGGTTGATTCAAGAAGCGCTCGCTCAAGATACTTTGCCAATTGATCAAACTTGCCCCCAGCCTTTTCTAATGACCGCATTACCTTTTGAATAACTTCGCGTAAATTAGGTTCAATAGAATCCGTAAGTTGCTCAAATGCCTCTTTGGTTATGCTGTTTAATTTATCCGCATTCATCAATAAACTACGTTTATCAGATAAAAGACCTTCTTCATTTTTTTGAGGGCTGAGATCAATTAATTCATCAACCAAAAATCGAACCAATTCTTCTTCTTTTTTTAAATTAATGAACTCTTCAACCCTAGTCTCATGTTTTGATCGTAAGTCCTTCCATTTTTCGAAACTACTAGAGACAGACTTTACTAATTCAGGGTAGTTTCCATAATTATCCAAGATCTTTCGGTGATTTATTGGATCGAGCAAACCATGAGTTTCTAATTGCCCATGAATTTCGACCAATAATTCACCAATTCTTTTTAGGAAAGCTATATTCACAGGTTGGTCATTTATAAAGGCACGCGAACGACCTTCGATCGAAACTGTTCTCTTTAACAATAGTGTCGAATCCATTTGGATCCCATGCTCGATTAATAACTCTTCGATTATCCCATTACTTGGTATTTGGAACTCAGCAATAACAGTTATTAGCTCAGCATCGTGGCGAATAAGGTCCGCACCTGCTCGCGCACCGATGGCTAGACCAAGTGCATCTAAAAGGATTGATTTTCCTGATCCTGTTTCCCCACTCAGAACAACTAATCCATTATCAAAATCAATATTAAGATAATCTATTAATACCACATTGCGAATGGAGAGACTTAGAAGCATGATCGTGATTTATTCCATATATTTAGGGAAATCATATTTTAATCAAAAGGCCAGTACCAATATTTCTTTTTCTTATCTTCTAAAAATGTCTTTCCCTTAACAATCTTGAATGAATCAACATACCAATCTGAACCAGGAAAGTTATGTCCCAAAACGGATGCCATTTTATTAGCCTGTTCTTTTAAGCCAATAGCTAGATAAGACTCTGTTAATCGATGGAGAGCCTCAGGAACATGGGTCGTGGTTTGAAATTGCGTAATTACTTGTTTATAACGATTAATGGCGGCCAAATAATATCCTTTCTTCTCATAATAACGCCCTATTTCCATCTCTTTGCCAGCCAAATGGTCGTGTGCTAAATCAATTTTCAAGATGGCATCGCGGGCATATTTACTATTCGGGAATCTGACTATAATTTCTTTTAGCGACTTTAGCGCTAAACGAGTCATTTGTTGATCTCGACCAACATCTGAGATTTGTTCATAGTATGATATAGCTTTAAGGTAATACGCGTATGGCACATTACTATCAGTAGGATGAATCTGAATAAATCGTTCTAAAGACAAGATAGCATCGTCATATTTATTACTTTGATAATAACAAAACGCTACCATTAGCTGTGCTTTTGTTGCCCAGTCAGAATATGGATGCTGCCGCTCTACCTCCAGAAATGCCGCTGCTGCCGGCCCATAAGTTCCAGATTGAAGCTGTGCAAGAGCTCTATTATAAAGTAACTCTACTGGCTCATCCTTGTATATGGCGACATCATTATTTGAACAGCCAGTTAGGAGAACTATTGTTAGAAAAATATGGAGCGTAATACGCATCAACATGATTTGGCATCCATTCAATAAATCGAAAGTCTTAATATACCACTACTATCCGATTTGTCTGCCAAAAAACATGAAATATAATTGGAAAACCATTATTGAGTGAATAAAATGTCTGATAAACCTAAATTGCGCAGCAATTATTTACCTCAATCGGGGTATTAACCATATTTTTCATTATTTGAGATTCTGGAGTTACGTAACGCCAAGCGGTTTTGTCTGAAAATAAAGTCCTTAGTAATTGATTGGTTATAGAATGGCCCGATTTAATGCCCTTATAGGCTCCTAAAATTTTCCCGCCTGCAGTATATAAATCGCCAATCGCATCAAGAACTTTATGGCGGGCAAACTCATTCTTGTATCGGAGTCCCTCTTTATTAAGAACTCGATCACCATCAACAATTACAGCATTATCAAGTGACCCCCCCAAACCAAGGCCAGCTTCTTTCAGTCGCTCAACTTCATGCATAAAACCAAAGGTTCGAGCTGGCGCCAATTCTCTTTTGAACGTTTCAGAATTCACTATCACAGTCATCGATTGATTTACAATAAGCGTATCGCAAAAATCAATATCACATGAAACACAAAAATCATTACTTGGAGTTAATTCCGCTAATTTATCATCGATTTCTACTCGAACTGGTTTCAAAATTTCTATTATTTTGCCGGCTGCCTCTTGCTCACATAGCCCTGCCTCCTCAATGAGCGAGACAAAAGGTTGTGCACTACCATCCATAACAGGTACTTCCGGTCCATCTAACTCAATATAAGCGTTATCCACCCCACATCCGGATAAAGCTGCCATTAAGTGCTCGATTGTTCCTACTATATTACCCTGTTCATTACCGATTTTTGTCGACAATCGTGTATCTACAACATTATCCCAACTTGCCCGAATATTGTTTGACCCAGTTAGATCAGTACGACGGAATATTATGCCAGTGTTCTGTTCTGCGGGATGAAGTGTTAAATATACCTTGCTACCCGTGTGTAGTGCCACACCAATACAACTTATCGCACGCTGAATAGTGTGTTGCTTTCCACATACCTCTATATAAGAGGGATTACCTTTATTTGGTATAATACTTGTCAGTCTTTCGGTACTAATTTTATTCATAAAAATTTTACTAAGTTGATCCTAAATTCAATACTTTATTTAATTATTGTATGTTAACACGACTAATTGATTACTCAAATCAACAAATATTTCAGAATATTACATCGCTTCTCAAAATATTACTTAAACATTTAGTTCGCTTGGCGACGTAAGAAGGCTGGAATATCGAGAATATCATCGTCGACATTTGATGCTTTTATTCGATCCGATGCATTAAGGCCACCCAACAAACTTTTGTTTTCTGAATTGTTATCAATATTTGAGCTATTGGGATTAGACGCTGTTTCTTCTGAGCCATTCTCTGTAATAGATACATCGATATTATCTTGGAAATTTTCATAAGCCTCATTATCTTTATTTTCCTCAAATCCCTCTTTACTCTCTTGATCCACTAAACCGACTATTTCACTATTATCAACTTCATCAGACAAATTCACATTATTTGGTTTTTTATGCTCACGAGATAAAAGAAGCGATTTATCATTATTATTGGTAGGCTCATCATTTAATTCATCTCCCATTTCCTGATCTTGCTTTTTCTGACTTCTGCCTACACCTGTGACTCTCTCAAATAGACTGAGACCTCCAGTTTTCTTCGATGTGCCCTGAGTTTTTGTATCCTTATTGGCATTAACCATGTCTGCTGCGGCGAAGGGATCAATATTCTTTTCAGATTGCAATGCACTTGCTGGCTCATCAGGAATAAAAACATCTTTCTTCAAGTCTGCACTCGACAAAAATGCCGGGATTTCCTCATCCGTCCCACTTGTAACATTATTTGTGGCGATTTGAGGCTCTGCATTGATGATGTCTTCTAATGTGTTGTCTGAGGGAGATACTGATTGAGAATCAAGCTCCATCTCTTTTTTATTTTCCTCAGCTTCACCTTCTTTTTGGACCTGAATTTCAGAAATAGTCGCAACAGAATTGTTCTCGATATGCTCTTTTGGCATTTGGCTAATATTAGAGTTTTGTGTTATTTGTTTACTTTCATAACCATTACTAATCTTCCTGATAATTGGTTCACGTTTTGCCCCAATAGCTGACTCAATTCCGGTAGCAACCACTGAAACTCGGACGCGACCTTCAAGGCCCTCGTCAAATGTAGAACCAAATATAATGTTAACATCTCCATCTACCTCATCACGTATACGATTTGCCGCTTCATCAACCTCAAACAGAGTAATATCATTTCCTGCTGTTATATTAATCAACACACCTTTAGCACCGCTCATAGAGGTATCATCCAATAGGGGATTGGCGATTGCTTGTTCTGCCGCTTCCGTAGCACGGCGCTCACCTTCAGCTTCTCCCGTGCCCATCATAGCTTTACCCATTTCACTCATAACGGATTTAATATCGGCGAAATCTAAATTAATTAGACCGGGCATAACCATTAAATCCGTAACCCCACGAACTCCAGAGTAAAGCACGTCGTCTGCCATTTTAAATGCATCAGAAAAAGTAGTTTTTTCATTCGCAACTCTGAATAAATTTTGATTCGGAATAATCAAGAGAGTATCCACATACTGTTGTAACTCTTCTAGTCCAGCCTCAGCCATCTTCATCCTATTCGCGCCTTCAAATTGAAACGGCTTTGTAACTACGCCAACCGTCAAAATACCGTGCTCTCTTGCCGCTCGAGCTATCACTGGTGCGGCTCCTGTGCCCGTGCCACCCCCAAGTCCAGCTGTTATAAATACCATATTTGTATCTCGAATATGAGAGAGTATCTCTTCGAGTGATTCCTCGGCTGCTGCCTCTCCTATATTTGGATTAGCGCCTGCACCCAATCCCTGGGTCACATTAATACCCATCTGAATACGGCGTTCAGATTTTGACAAGGACAGAGCCTGAGCATCTGAATTTGCAACAACAAATTCTACTCCTTCTAATCCTGACTGTATCATGTTATTGACTGCGTTTCCTCCGGCACCACCAACACCGATTACTGTAATTCGGGGCTTCAACTCAGATTTTAAAGCGCCACTGGGTAGTGTAAGATTAATGCTCATTGTAAACTCCATTCTTTATGTTATTCAACAAAATGCCAGGCTTATCCCATTTGTTAGCAATATTTACTCAATCATTCATAATTGAGACTAAAACTTTAATTCAGATTATACTTTCAAAAGGTTACCTAAACATTGTCACGGAACCATTTTTTTATAAAACCTGAAAAACCTTCTAAATCCTCAGTATTCGAAGATATTTCTAATAATCTATTATTTTTTTGATTTATCATAAATCTTATTAGGCCGACAGAAGCTGAAAATCCCGGTCCACTCACAGATTCAGGCAAACCTTTGATAAAATCAGGAGTTCCAAGACGTACTTTCTTATTTAATATTTCAGCCGCCAGCTCTTGGGATCCTACCAATTGACTTCCCCCACCAGTTAGAACCACACGCCGTGCCTCATCTCCCCCAAATCCAGACTGATCTAACTTTGTACGAACCAACTCGTAAATTTCTTCCATTCTTGGTCGAATAATACCAACCAAAATTGACCGTGATATTTGGTTCTCACCATCATCTTTTTCTCCAACTAGTGGCACTTTTATCACCTCTTGATCATCTGAGGGGCTTGGGATAACACTTCCATACAAAGTTTTCATTCTCTCGGCGAACGACAATGTAGTTGAGAGCCCTCTTGCTATATCATTTGTAACATGAGTACCACCTATTGGAATCGCATCCGTATAAACAAGCTCGCCATCATAAAAAACAGCTATATCAGTTGTCCCCCCCCCTATATCAAGGCAAACCACTCCTAACTCTTTCTCATCTTCAACTAAGCAGGCTAAACCCGCCGCATAAGAACCTAAAATCTGGCTATCGACGTCTAAATGACAGCGATTCACACATGCGGTAATGTTTTTAATCGCCCCAATAGAAGTAGTTATCACGTGCATATTAACTCCCAGCTTACCGCAATGCATACCCCTCGGATCTTTAATACCCGAATTTCCATCAATACTATAGTTGATCGGTAAAGCGTGAATAATTAGACGATCATCATTCTGTTGACTATGCAACCATGTGGGATCAATTGCTCGTTTCAAATCTGTGTCGCCAATTTGGTTACTAGAGATTGCGACATCAAAGGAAACTAACTTTGATTCAGGAACTAACCCTGAAATACACAAACTTAAATCACGAACATTTTCGCCTGCCATCTCTTCAGCAGACTCAACTGTTGAACGTATACTGGTTTCTACAGCAGCCATGTCAACAATATTACCATTTCTTATGCCATTAGATACTTGATGACCAATGCCCACTACTTCGGCCTTACCATTTGCTAAGGGCCTGGCAATAAAACAAACAATTTTACTCGTTCCAATATCTAAAACTGTAAAAAGACTTGATCTATTTGACACCTGTTTTGAGCTTGTTTGAATCATAATGGTTTATCCGAAACCGAAGCACTTGACCCATGTGCATTCTGCTTGAGTGAATAGATTATATTTTTTACTATTTTTGTTCTTTTTCTAGTTTCTATTTTGGTAGAATATTTATCATCTATATTATTCAACTTTTTAATTTCTATTTTAGACTGATCCTGAATAATAACTCGATCTAACAATCTTAGATCTATCGAGACTAAATCTCGGGATAATAGTTTATATTTATTATTTAGCTGAGCAAGGTGTCCCCAAGCTGCGCTAGTGTTATTTTCTGGTAAAAGAATTTGAATATTATTTTTCAGGTAAAGGTTCCATCTCCTTGCACCTATTCTCACCGCAGCCTTTACCTCCCTAGCCAATATTGGTTCGGCCGCCAAAACATTAAATAAACTCTCTGCTCTAATTGGCGCATCTTTTCCTATAATAATAATCAGTGACGTATAAGAATTAATATTAGGAAGATTTATTATTTTTCCCTTAGCATCTAACAATAAAAGTTCGCCGTTTCTTTGCCACAATGCCAATGGCTTCTTCTCTTTTATGGTTAAACGAATTGTATCGGGTAAATGACGCTCAATAATTGCTGTCTCCACCCAAGGTAACTTCTCAATTCTCAATCTAGCCTCTTCAGGCTTAAAATCCAAAATGAATTGCCCGCGGTTCAGCCTAAGGGATTGCAAAAGTTTCTTACTCGAAGTCTCTGATCTACCCTCAACAAAAATATAATTAACTCTTAGTTCGGGTTTTATTATTTTATCAATAAAAAATGACTGAGTAGCAATTTCAATAATCTTTCCAAAATAGCCAAATTGTTTTAACCCAACTAATGTTGCACACGTTCCTATGAGAAAAATTCCCAAGCCAATAAGAAATAATTTTTTGCGCCAGAATAGAGACCCACTTCGGCGACGAAGCCGTGCGCTTTTGGATTTTTTAGAAATTGACTTAAACCAATGCATTAAATATTACTCTTAATCATCACAAATTGCATTCTCTACTAACCACCTTACTAGTTCGTTAAAAGAAATATTTAAATATTTAGCTTGTTCAGGAACCAATGATGTGGGCGTCATACCTGGTTGCGTATTTATTTCTAACATGTACAGATCACTGCCATCATAACGAATGTCAGCCCGAGATATACCTCTGCAACCAAGTGTTTTATGTGCGAGCAACGAAATCCGCATAGCCTCATTATAAATTTCCGGGGCAACATCAGCCGGCACTACATGTGTAGATGCACCACTTGTATATTTTGTTTCATAATTATAAAATTCACTTTCGGTAATCACTTCCGTTACAGCCAATGCACGGTCTCCCATAACCGTCACGGTAAGCTCACGACCGGGTATAAACTCCTCGATCATTGCATTATTACCAAAAATCCAATCCTTCTCATCAAAGTAAGGTTTATCGGCATCAGATTCGACAATATGAATTCCAATACTAGAGCCCTCATTTATTGGTTTTATCACAAAGGGAGGTGATAAAAAATTACCATTCTTAAAATCATCTTTGGTAATTATTTCATGCTTTGCTACTTTAATGCCCACTCCTTCAAGAATAGATTTAGCCATGTGTTTATTCATTGCAATTGCAGAGGCTAGAACGCCGGAATGAGTATAAGGTATATCTAAAATATTCAGCAGTCCCTGAATGCAACCATCCTCTCCATAACGGCCATGTAAAGAATTAAATATTACATCTGGCTTTGGATATAAGCGAGTCAAGAGAGCTCCAATATCTCGCTGTATATCAATCGAAGTTACTCTATACCCCATAGCAATTAATGATTTGCATACCGCCGCACCACTTATTAAAGAGATTTCTCTTTCTGCTGAATAACCTCCCAACAATACAGCCACATGATTTTTCATTATAGAATTTCCCTTATTATGAGTTAAATCCAATACCAATTCTTTTGATCTCCCAGGATAACTTTATTCCGGAGTTTTCAAATACACGTTTACGAATCTCTTCGCCTAAATTTTCAAGATCTAATGCGCTGGCAGAACCCCTATTAATCAAAAAATTACAGTGTTTCTCGGATACTGATGCTCCACCAATTGACATACCCCTGCACCCAGCTTCATGAATTAATTTCCACGCTTTTTTACCTTGTGGGTTTGTAAAGGTACTTCCCCCAGTTGCTTTTTTCATGGGTTGAGAAGTTTCTCTCTCCTTACGAATTAAATCCATTTTTTTAGAAATTAGAATAATGTTGCTTGAACTTACTTGTAATTCGGCGCCCAAAACTACTAAACCATCGGGTAATTTCGATTGTCGGTACCCAAATTCTATTTCAGAAGAAGAAAGTTTGGAAACATTACCCTGAGAATTTACCACCTCGATTTCCTTGACGACATCTTTTATCTCTGAACCATAACAACCAGCATTCATAAATATTGCGCCACCGATTGTACCCGGAATACCGTACAAAAATTCTAAACCTGTTACATTATGATCACGAGCAAAATTTGCAAGAGTTAGATTGGAGACACCACTTCCAACCTTAATAATCCTATTATTAATAGAAATATGATTAAAAGTACGGTTAAGGCGAACAACAATCCCCGGAACACCACCATCACGTACAATTATATTCGATCCTGTCCCAATGATTGTTATTGGGATATCTTGTGGCCGTTCTTTTAAAAGATACGATAAATCGTCGAAGTCATATGGCCAAAACATAACCTCAGCAGGCCCGCCAACTCGGAACCAAGTTAATTTCGATAAATCAACATTCGCTCGCAATTGACCCTTAACCCGAGGGAGCCTATTTATTAACTCACATTCTTTTTTATTCTCTAACAACACTAATTGACCGATTTAATATTTTGTAATTTTTCTAAATCATCAGGCAACTTGTTAGCCCAGTGAGTGATGCTACCTGCACCAAGACAAACCACTATATCGCCTGAGGTCATATATTCATCAACAAGTTGGGCTAAATCCTCTGGTTTGTTAAGAGGCAGAACCATTCGATGTCCGTGAGACCGTAAGCCATCAATTAAACTACTCTTGTCAAAATTTTTAATAACAGCTTCACCGGCTGAATACACATCAGAAATTATAACAATGTCAGCGTCGTTAAAGCAGGTACAAAAATCCTCAAATAAACTTTGCAAACGTGAATATCTGTGTGGTTGAATAACGGCCATAATTTGTCCATTAGGTGTTGAGGTTCTCGCGGCCGCCAATACTGCAGAAATTTCGACAGGGTGATGACCATAATCATCTATAATTTTAATACCATGGACTATTCCCGTTATTGTAAAGCGCCTTTTTACACCCTCAAATTTTCGCAATCCGTTTCGAATAACCTCATCAGCAACATTTAATTCAATCGCAATTGAGATTGCCGCCAGAGCATTTAATATATTGTGCTTTCCAACCATTGGCAGATATAGGCTCTCGATTATCCGCTCATTCTGCAATAGCCTATCTTTAACTAAAATATCAAAATTTGATCCATTCTGCTTTTCATTTATATTAATTACTTGAAGATCCGCCTGTGGCGAAATTCCATAAGTAATAATTCGCCGATTAGATAATTTAGGGATTAATGATTGAACCTCAGGATCATCTATACACAAAACAGCCAGGCCATAAAAAGGGATTTGTTCAACAAACGTTACGAAAGCTTCAATTAATGACTTAAAGGATTGATAATGGTCAATATGTTCATTATCAATATTCGTTATAACGGCAATTGTTGATGGGAGCTTTACAAATGTTCCATCAGATTCGTCAGCTTCGACTACCATCCACTCTCCAGCACCTAATCGAGCGTTCGTACCCCACGCATTTATTATTCCACCATTTATGACAGTTGGATCCATCTGGCCAGTATCCAAAAGTGCAGCAACAAGCGAAGTTGTTGTCGTTTTACCGTGGGTACCACCAACAGCAATAGACCATTTTAGTCGCATAAGCTCTGCCAACATTTCTGCACGGCGCACAACTGGAATAAAAGACTTTTGGGCAGCCCTTAGCTCCTCATTATCATCACTTACAGCAGATGATATTACTAATACTTTGGCGCCATCTATATTCTTATCGGAGTGCCCTAACATAACTTTAATTCCAAGGCCACGTAGGCGTTCGACATTTGCGCTCTCTGATAAATCACTACCCTGAATAGAATAACCAAGGTTATACAGAACCTCAGCAATTCCACTCATCCCTATTCCACCAATTCCCACAAAGTGGATAGTACCAATATCAAGTGGCAATCGCCTCATATTGTTTGCCTTCCAGCTAATTTAACTTCAGTTTCGATAAGTTCATCAATTATTTTAGCAATTTCATTCGATGCTTCCCGCCTACCAAACTTCCTAGATGCTAATTGTGCAGCTTTAAGCTTCCCTGGATTCAAAAATAATGATTTTAGTTTTTGCTCTAACACTAAACTCGTGAAATCATTCTCTTTAATTAACCACCCACTCCCCGTTTCCTCATATGCCTTTGCATTAAGTAATTGATGGTCATCGACTGCATACTTATAAGGTACTAAGATTGCAGGTCTTCCAATAGCAGACAGTTCGGCAATGGTTGATGCTCCCGCCCTGCATATAACCAAATGTGATGACGCAATACGTTTAGGAGCATCGTTAAAAAAATCCTCAACATCAGCGTCTATTCCTATATTTTTGTACGCTATTTTTGTTTTCTCAATATCCTCTGGCCGGCTCTGATGTGTTACGGTAACACGACTTCTTAGACTTTTCTCTATTTTCGATAACGCTGATGGGACAACATCGCTAAAAACAGCTGCACCCTGGCTTCCACCAAAAACGGAAAGTATTATTTTACTTTTAGGATCAAGTATCGGATACTTAACTTTATATTCTATCAAAACACTTGGACGCAGTGGCATTCCAGTAAAAACTATGTTTTCATCCAAAATATTTGGAACGTGTGAACACTTTTCATAAGAAATGGCAAGTTTTTTTGCACTTGATACAAACAAACGATTAGCCCTACCAAGTACAGCATTCTGTTCATGTATTACTAAATTAATTCTATAGAGTAGGCCAGCTAACATAGTTGGGACACAGGCATAACCTCCAAACCCAACAATAATTTGTGGCTTCAAGCGGATACACAAAAATAAAGCCTGAATAAAACCAATAAAAACGCTAATTAAACTAAGAATTTTCCCCAAGAGACCTCTGCCAGATACGCCTCCCGACTTAATAGCATAGGCGCCTAAATGACTAATTTTTTTTGATAATTTAATTCCTCGTTTGTCGGTTAGAAGTGACAATCTATATCCTCTCGATATTAGTTCAATAGCTAGAGCTTCTGCTGGAAAAATATGCCCACCTGTACCACCCGCAGCCAAAAAGATATGCGGTTTAGATAAAATAGGTTTCTTCAAAATTTATAACCTTCCATATACTTGCCTCCTAAATCATCGAGTAAATCGTTTTGACCGGGACGCTCTCTTGTTAGAGCTAAGACAGATCCCAAACCAATCGCCAATGCTAAAATAGATGAACCACCATATGAGATTAAGGGAAGCGTCATTCCTTTAGTGGGCATCAAATTTAAAGTTGATGCCATATTAATTATTGCTTGAAGACCAACTTGGATAAGTAAACCCGCTACCGCCAACTGAACAAATAGGTCAGTCTCCTTAAAAGCCCGAATAAACCCTCTAAGAATGAGAAAAAAGAATAGCCCTACAATTAATAAGGTCATAATCAAACCAAACTCTTCTCCTGCTACCGCAAAAATAAAATCGGCATGTGCATCTGGTAATATTTCCTTTACCCTTCCTTCTCCAGGCCCCCTCCCAAAAATTCCACCATTTCGAAACGCCTCTAGCGAGCGAGCAACTTGATAGGCCTCAGTTCCCGCGGGATCAAAAAATCGATCAATCCGAGTTTGGACGTGGCTAAAGCTAAAGTATGCGCAAAATCCTCCTGTAATAAAAATAATTCCCACCCCTAATACCAAAAACATTGGTAATCCAGCTAAAAAAAACTGAACACCCCAAACAACGCTTACCAATATTGCCATTCCAACATCAGGCTGCATCAATAGAAGGGCTACCACGGATAAATAAATACCTATGGACAATAGATAGCCCGGAGAATCATCCTTAATTCGCCATGCGGATAATAGCCAAGCTGCTATTACCGCAAAACTTGGTTTAATAAATTCAGAAGGCTGAATAGATAGCCCACCAAATCTTACCCACCTTATAGCACCTTTAATTTCTTCCCCATTAATTAAAGTGTAAATCATCATAAGAAAGGCAAAAACAAAACACACAATAGCTAATCGCTTGATTCCTTCTCGATTGAGTAAAGAGACCATAAACATAACCATTAGACTTAAAGGTAAAATAATAAATTGGCGTCGTACGAAGAAGAAGGTGTCCAAATTAAGCCGCTCTGCAACCGCCGGACTCGCTGCTAGAGCAAGTATTGCACCACATGCCGATATGGAAAATATTATAGCAATCATCCACCTGTCGATTGTCCACCACCATCGTCCAAACAAGCTTTCATCAGTTCTGGAAAACGTATTTGTCATTATTATCTATCCTCTAACTTTTTTACTATTGAGCAAAACGCATCACCTCTTTCCTCAAAGTTTTTGTATTGATCAAAAGATGAGCATGCAGGTGAGAGAAGAACCGTTGCCGACTTTTTCTCTAGAGCGGCAATATATGCTATATTTACAGCGTCATCCATATTGTTACAAATGGTGGTAGGTACTATTTTATCCAGAAGATTAGACAATGCCTCAGCCGCCTCCCCAATTAAATAAACATGCAAAACCTCTCCTAAGAAAGGCAATAGAGCATCAATATTATTTTCTTTTAATCTTCCACCAGCAATCCAAAGAATTTTAGAATTTGCTTCAAGAGCACGCGCGGCAGCCTCGATATTTGTCGCTTTACTATCATTAATGAATTCGATGGAACCCAGCTTCCTGACAAAATTCTGACGATGCTCAAGGCCGCTAAAGCTTTTAATTGCAGCTAATGTATCTTGCTCACTAATACCCCACATTTTTGAAGCGGCATAAGCAAATGCAATATTCTGCCAATTATGGGTTCCCCTTAGAATTGTCAAGTCTCTCAAATCTAACACAACCTTTGCATTATTCTCAATATCGTCAAATAGCAGACCATCATCAACATAAACGCCACCAGGCACCCTATTTTTTATAGAAACTGGTATAATGTTATCACCACCCATTTTGACCATATGTTCCAGACAAATAGCCCTACAAAACCCATCATCCATGCCAATAATAGCTTTTGAATTAGGTTTCAGGCTGTTTAAGATATTTCTTTTTGCGTTGATATATCCCTCCATTCCATTATGTCTGTCCAAATGATCAGGTGAAATATTCATTAGTATAGCTAAATCTAATAGTAGCGATGGAACACGCTCCAATTGATATGATGATAGCTCTAAAATATATGTTCCAGACTGGTCCAAAATTTCTAGGTCAAGGGCAGGAATACCAAAATTGCCCCCAATTTGATATTTTTTATTACTTTGACTAAAAATATGTCCAATTAAAGCTGTAGTTGTAGACTTACCGTTTGTGCCAGTAATACCTATAATTCTTGGCTTAAGAGTTTCTCTTGCTAGCAATTCTATATCACATATAATCTCACAGCCTGACCTCTTTGCTCGTTCAACAAGTGGGTGAGGTTTAGGAAACCGATCGGGTATACCAGGACTAAGTAATATCGTATCAATATTATTCCATTCTACTCGATATAAGTCCGTTAACTTCAAACCTTCTGATTTTGCGTGACTTCGAGCCTCAACAGAGTCATCCCATGCCAAAACATTGGCCTTTGCCTCTAGAAGTGCACGACTAGATGAAATACCGGTTTTTCCCAACCCAAATACCGCTATCGATTTATTAGCAAAGGAAGTAATTCTTATCATAAGTACTCAGTTCCAAAAATTTATCTTAATTTAAGCGTTGCAAGCCCAACAATCGCTAAAATTATAGCAATTATCCAAAAACGAATAACAATAGTAGGCTCTGCCCAACCCTTTTTTTCGAAGTGATGATGGAGCGGAGCCATCGCAAAAATACGTTTGCCAGTTAATTTAAAAGAAATCACTTGAACGATTACCGATGCTGTTTCCAATACAAAGAGCCCTCCCACAATTGATAATACGAGCTCATGTTTTGTTATTACGGCTATCACTCCTAAAGCACCGCCAATGGCTAAAGACCCCGTATCTCCCATAAAAACCATGGCTGGAGGCGCATTAAACCATAAGAATCCCAATGCAGCTCCGATCAGTGCAGCACAAAATACAGTTAACTCGCCTACTCCCGGCACATAGTTCAGTTGTAAATACTGCGAGAAAATTGAATTACCTACTAAATAAGCTATTATAGCAAAAACGACAGTAGCTATTATAACGGGACCAATTGCTAAGCCATCCAAACCATCCGTTAAGTTAACAGCGTTTGACGAACCAACAATAACAAATATAGAAAAAACAGAGAAGAACCAACCCATATCAATTAATATGTTTTTAAAAAATGGAATGGTTAATGAGGTGGACAGGGGATCTCGAGTGAGATTAACAACAAATAATGTTACAGAAAATGCTATAATTACCTGCAAAAGAAGTTTTAGTCTTCCAGGTCAACCATCTGGTTCCTGAGAGGATACCTTTATATAGTCATCAATAAACCCTATTATACCAAAACCAACCGTTAAACCCAACGCTGCCCATATGTAACCATTGGTTAAATCAGCCCACAATAGAGTGGCTACGACCAAAGCCAACAAAATCATAATGCCACCCATTGTTGGAGTTCCTACTTTAGAAATTAAATGGCTTTCGGGTCCATCGGAACGAATTGGCTGGCCTTTCTTTTGGTGCAATTTAAGCCAACTAATTATGAATGGGCCACAGATAAAACTAACGAGTAGCGCTGTAATCAATGCGCCTCCAGATCTAAAAGTAATATAACGAAAAATATTTAAGGCTGCTAATTGATCGGAATATTGTGAAAGTGTATTAAAAAGCATCAAGTCTCTCCTTAAACGTATTAATTTTCGGATCTATAACAGCAAGATGGTCTTTGATTGCATTAACAACCTTGCTCATTGAGGTTGCGGCCGATCCCTTGATTAAAACCAAATCATTGCCGTGAAGAGTGTTGAGTAATGGATCGATAAGTTCTTGAGAAGTTTTACCGACAAAAACAGATACCGCATCAGGCAGTATTTCACTCATCATTTCCATATTTTTACCGGTAACATAAACCAGATCAATTTTTGCCTCTACTATCTTGGGAGCTAACTCTAAATGATATTTTTTAGTATTTTTACCAAGTTCCATCATATCCCCAAGCACCATTATTCGGCGCCCACTTTCTTTTACTACCGCCTTCTTTATTAAACTGATAGCGGCTGAAACAGAGGCTGGGCTTGCATTATAACTGTCATCAATTAGCTTTATATTGCCTTTATTCGATGAAAGAATATGCATCTCGCCTCTACCTTTTAGGGGCTTAATCTGAGAAAATGAGCTCGCAGCCAATTCTAGGCTAGCTCCAGCATAATTAATAGCGGCGAGAATTACTAAACTATTAAAAGCCCAGTGTTCGCCGGGAATTGCTACTTCGTAATCAAATTTTTTATTATTGATGCTAGCCGTTATAATGGAATTAGTAGGACTAGTTTTAATTTCTATAAGTCTAAGGTCAGCATCTTCGTGTATGCCAAAACCAACGACTTTACTAGCTCCTGACTTAAATGCTAATTCAGCAAGAAGGTCAAAATACTTATTATCTCTATTTAATATTGCAACTCCATCTGATTTTAGTCCCTGAAATATTTCAGCTTTTGCCATGGCAATCGCCTCAAGAGAAGAGAAGAATTCAATATGTACAGGTTCAATATTTGATATGATTGCGATATCTGGTTTTACCATTTCAGATAATAATTTAATTTCACCAGCATGATTCATACCTAGTTCCAGAATAGCAAATTCTGTTTCGATTGGAATTTGAGCTAAAGATAAAGGAACACCGATATGATTATTATAACTATTTGGACTATAAAATGTTCTACCTTGGGCCGTTAATAACTTTCCAATAGCATCTTTTATACTCGTTTTACCTACACTACCTGTAACGCCAATTATTTTTGCATGACACCTTTTTCTTGCCGCGAGAGCGAGCTTATTAAGCGCTTCATATGCATCATTTACAGCTAATACTGGAAGCCCCTCTAAATTTTTACCTTTATCTTCAGAAACTGCCGCAACAGCACCTTTATTAAAAGCATCTAAAATAAAATCCTGCCCATCAAAATTATCACCTTTCAGGGGGATAAATAGATCACCAGAGCAAACGGTTCTGCTATCAATTGACACGCCAGTAGCAGTCCAATCAAAAGGCGACTGCCCATCTAATATTTCTGCTACCTCATTAGATCGCCATAAAACAGGTTCATCGTTCACATTGAATATCCCACAATTTGTTTAATTTCTTCTATATCATCAAATTTAAAAACTTGATCTTTTACAATTTGGTTTTGTTCATGGCCTTTACCAGTTATCACTAAAAGATCATCATCAGAAAGTTTACCAATTGCTATTTTAATAGCTTTTCTACGATCACCAATTTCAATAGCACCAGGGCAAGCTTTAATGATCTGGGAACGAATATCGCTTGCATTCTCGTCCCTCGGGTTATCATCTGTTACCACCACCTCGTCGGCCAAATTAGATGCAATCTTACCCATTTGAGCACGTTTATCTCTATCGCGATTACCTCCACACCCAAAAACAATATTTAACTTTTTAGCTGTACATTTTCTTAGCGCTAAGAGAACATTTGCAATTGCATCTGGGGTATGAGCATAATCCACATAGATACGGGCACCATTATCCAACTCGGATACTAGTTGGAGACGACCAATTACGCCTTCTAATTTCTCCAATGCTCTCGTAGCAATTTTCGGACTCACTCCATTAGCGATAACTATTCCTAAAGCACATAATGCATTATAGATCTGAAAATCTGCAATAAACGGAACCTCCAATTCATAATCTTCTCCAACTACATTTATTGAAATTATTTGCCCTTTTTTGGAACCAACCCTTCCTCTAAGAATTATATCAGTAGCCTTCTTACCATATGTTAGGAATGTTATATTTCTCTTAGTGAGGATATCTAAAATCATATGGGTCATTTTATCATCAGCATTAATTACGGCGATCCCATTTAAACCAAGAATCTCATTAAATAATCTGAGCTTCGCAGCAAAGTATCTTTCCATAGTTTGATGGTAATCTAGGTGATCCTGAGAAAAATTAGTGAAAGCGGCCACTTTAATATTTAGCCCGTCTAATCGATATTGATCTAACCCATGGCTTGAAGCTTCAATTGCTACATGATTTACATTATTCCTCTCAAGACCAGAAAGCTTAGAATATAGATCAGAAGGATCTGGTGTAGTTAATCCAGCATCACTATGCGGCCCTGTAGATATTAGCCCTAAAGTTCCGTAACTTGCCGAGGGTAAGTCACACGCTTTTAATAACTGACGACTAAATTCTATTACGGATGTTTTTCCGTTTGTACCCGTGACGGCAGAAATATTCTGTGGATAAGGGTAATAGAAATTTCCCACAAGTCTTGAGTACTCTCTTCGTACGTTTTCACAATAGAAAATACTTATTGCCCGATCTTTTAAAAAATATGGCGCGTCAGTTAATGGTGCCATTATTGCCACGGCACCTCTGCTTAGTGCATCTTGAATAAAATTAAGACCACGTAGATTTCCCCCTGGCAAAGCAGAAAATAAAAATCCTGGCCTCACTTTACGCGAGTCGGCAGTTATACCAGTAATTTGAGAATTCTTGAAAATTCTATCGTACTTACTTTGAAACTCAAAACCTCTAAGCAGATCTATTAGATACAAAAAAATTTCCTTCTACCTTTATATTATTCTCTATCGAGATTTCTTCTGAACTGAAATAAATAAGTCGTCGCCGAGTTTAAAATCAATTTCTTTGTTTTCTGTTCTTTTCAAACCAAGCAGAGGAGCCATTCTTTTAATTACATTCGCAACCGCAGGGGCAGCTACCCATCCGCCTGTGGCGTATCCATAAGTTCTTTTTATTCCTTTGGGCTCATCAACCATCAACAGGATAGCATACCGAGGTCTATTCATTGGAAAAGAACCCACAAAAGACGAGATAATTCGACGTTTTCCATAGCCACCTTGCGGACCTACTTTGTCAGCAGTACCTGTTTTACCGCCGACAAGGTAACCCAAAACATCTGCATTTTTACCTGTACCGTAGCGAACAACCACCCGCATAAGGTCTCTCATCTTTTTTGAAGTATTATCAGATATAATTTTTAGGCCTCTTACCTCCTCACCACGAGAGATTTTGCGGATACGTGGTTTAAATAAAGTTCCCCCATTTACTAAAGCTGCAACGCCTGAAATTAGTTGAATTGGACTCACAGAAATACCGTGTCCATATGACATTGTAACAGTATTAATTTCTCGCCATCCTGCAACTTTTGGATATCCTATTTCTGGCAGTTCAAGTTGTGCCGGGGTAAGCAAACCAAAACGTCTCAAATAATTTTTCTGCGTTTTGGTACCAATGTCTTGAGCAATTTTAGCTGTACCTATATTTGAAGAAAATGCTATTATTTCTGGTACTGATAACCATCTATTTTCTGCGTGATAATCAGATATTTTATGCCTGGAAACCTTAATTGGCTTGGTCGCATCATACCGATTCTGTAATTTAATAGTTCCAGAGTCTAAGGCCATTGCAACTGTAAACAGCTTAAAAGTCGAGCCCATCTCATAGACACCCTTTGTTGCTCTATTGAAGCCAGCAATGCCACTTGCAGTTATAGGCTTGTTAGGATTAAAGTCAGGTAGAGAGGTCATCGCCCTGACCTCACCATTTGTGACATCCATAATGATACCAGCTGCACCAATAGCCTTAAACTCATTCATGGCCTTCAATAACTCTTCGCGCAGAATTGACTGCAGCCTGACGTCAAGGGACAACACTACTGGTATATCGGATTTGAAAAGGCTTTTATCAAAATAACCTTCCACCCCTGATAATCCTCGGCCATCGATATCTGTCAATCCCAAAACATGGGAAATAGTCTGGCCATGAGGATACACCCTTCTCTCAGTGCGTTGAAACTTAAGGCCAGGAATACCCAATGTATTTACTAAGAATTGTGCATTGGGTGTCAAGTTTCTCTCTAACCAAACGAAGGATTTATTTGATGCCAATTTTTTTTCAATCTTAGCCTGGTCCAGAGTTGGGAAGATCTTGCTCAGTTTCTCAGCAGCCAAAGTTGCATCAAATACTTGACGGGGATTAGCATATAATGAGGCTGTTGGCAGGCTAGTAGCTAGCAAAATACCATTCCTGTCTTTAATATTAGCCCGAGACACTCTCTTATTTAAGTTTGGTATTATTTTATGATACCTCGACTCTCTGACGCCTTCATCAAAGATTGCCAATTCAACTAAGCGGCCAGCTAAAACAGCAAAAGCCATGGTAAATAAAGCTCCGGCGACTAAAAGCCGATTTCGCCCTGTTTCCAATGCTAAGCGGCGCGCACCATCAAATTTTATATGAATAGGAGACTGACTGTTCTTTTTTAAATATCCATTTGCTTTCGCATTTGGTCGGAATGGATGCTGGATTCTCTCGAATATCATTGCTCAAATCCTTCTTGATTTGGAGCTACTTTTATATTGCCAACTTTTATATTCCAATTTTTTTGTTCTTTTTTATTTGGTTCACTACTAGGGATATTAATCAGATCATCAATAGATTTAATTCTATCGGGATTGGTCGGGTTCATTTGCAAATAACGCGAAGCCAGATCTTTAATTCTCGATACATTATTTAAATGGCTCCATTCCGCATTCAAGACATGTATTCCCTCTTCATGATCTACTATTGAACTATTTAGATATGAAATTCTATCTTCTAAATTTGCTACCTCATATTTAAGATAAAAAAGCGCTAAACTCATAAAAGCCGCCACAAAAAGTGTGAGAATCGTCGTTTGACGCATTTCCGCCCTCTCCCTTAAACTGTCTAAAGCAAAACCACTGGTGCCGTTGTCCTCTCGGCCACTCGCAATCGAGCGGACCTTGATCTTGGATTCTTTTCGACTTCCAATACTTCTGGTTTAATCACATGCTTTGTAATAAGACTAAAACTAGGTGCAATATTTGGTTCTGGGTTTTGTGGTAAGTGTCTTGATACTCCAATATTTTTACCACTATTTTTATAAAGAAATCTTTTTACTCTTTTATCTTCGAGAGAATGAAAAGATACTACTGCTAGCCGCCCCCTAGGTGCTAAAATCCTCTCAGCTGCAATTAGACCTTTATCGAGTGCCTCTAATTCATTATTTACTTTAATTCTAAGGGCCATAAAAGTTTTAGTCGCTGGATTATTGCCATTCCGAGGCCATTTTACATTCGCATGAATTATTTTAACCAACTCTCCTGTCGATACTATTGGTTTTAATTCACGAGCTTTCATTATACCTCTCGCTATCTTTCGAGAGTATTTCTCTTCTCCAAATTGATAAATAACATTAGCTATTTCTTCTTCTGCCGCATTATTAATAAATTCTGCAGCTGTAAAACCTTGATTACTCATTCGCATATCAAGTGGTCCGTCAAATCTGAAAGAAAAACCGCGAACCGGGTCATCAATTTGTGGAGTGGATATGCCAAGATCCAATGTTACCCCATCAATATTTCCAATAGATTGTTTTGTTATCAAACTGGCCATATCGCCAAAGCAACCTTTTAACATTATCAGTCGACCCTGATACTTTTTGCTAAGTTCAATTCCAAAATCAATTGCTATTGGATCCTGATCAATGCCAAAAACTTTAGTTAAGGGTTTTTCCAGAATAGCTTTTGTATATCCCCCCCGACCAAAAGTTCCATCAACATAAACTCCACCCTTTTTGAGATTTAAGCCAGTAATAACTTCTTTTCGCAATACGGGCTCATGAGTTATAGGCAAATCTAATACTCCTATTCATGTTAATATTTTTTAATATTTAAAATACACGTGTTTATGCTAGTGCATCTAAAATTAGCTAAATTACGAGCTAAAAGTATGCATAATCTCACAACCTTATGAATATTATCCTCAGCAATAATTAATTCTCGTTTTTTAATGGTCGAATTAGACAATAGTTGCCTGAGGAATTGCAATAGATTCTGAATAAAGATCTTAGCGAAGTTATTTTTTTTGCAAAAAACAATGTTAAAATTATTATTAATACTAACTGACTGCAGTGTAGATTGCTCACCACAATCTTTAGTAGAGCTTTTAAAAAAATATCTTGGAACATGATATATTGAAGAAATTATTGCAGTCTTTATTAGCCGAGTGTCAATCATACAGATTGAAGTATATAAGAGCCAAGATTCTAATACTCTTCCCGTAATATCCATCATTTTAAAACGTCTAAATATTAACGTGGCCATTTTGTAGCCTCAATACGTCTCACATTAACCGCTAACTTCGTAACAAAAAATTAAAGTTAAGAAAGAAGCCAGAAAATATTTAATAACAATCCAAATCCTGTTCAATCAACACAGAAATCCGAGAATAAATAATTATTCTGGGCGTATCATAGGGTTAAACAAGCACCATATTTTATCATGCCTATAAATAGGTTAATAAAGCCTTTCCATAGCTAATAGTTTAATCAAAAATTATTATTAAGAAATCTTTGTGAAACTTAAATAAATATTAGCTAAATATTATTCGCGAAATAAGAGACTGTCTTCTCTAAACCATCTTTTAGTTTCGTAGTAGGATTCCAATCGAGTATACTATTAGCTAAATTGAT
>JADHRD010000101.1 GCA_016777585.1 Rhodospirillales bacterium
ATTAATTTTGGCTAAGCCTTGTTCGTTATTGGTCGTTAATATCTCCGACTCACTGTTGATTTTTTTGTTTGGTTTAATTTCTAGTTTTGTTAACATAACAATATCCAATAAAACTATCTTAATCATATTACATGTGGTGAATTTGATGCATAGGAGTTGATTTAATCACCATTGAAAGCTACTATTGTAATGTTATAACATTACATTACATAATTGCAATAAGCATTATTATATGCTTTTAAATTTTATACTTATAAAGTAAATTTAAAAGTCACGTGTCATATATCGCCAGTCATTTTATCAATAGAAAAATTGTTAGGTATGTTCGCTATGTTTTTTGCATCAAATGAGGTGTTGACCGCTGATATCTACAAAAACCTCCGTTTATACAATAAGTTTATTTCTATTTTTTTTCCGAAATTATTAATTTTGTTGGTTATGTTTACAATAAGTTCCTGTACTACGCTAAAAGCTCAAAAGCTTGATACGCCAGCCCACCATACAGCGACGGGATTTCGTAATCTACATATTGATGATACTAAAAAGACTGTATTTGGCTTTCTGGCTATGCGTTTATTCGGTGACATTGAATGGGCTGACCATTCAGCTCGCGCAACAGAAGTTCCAATCAAACGCCTTAAACTAAAATCTATTCAATCGAATCCAAAAAATCTTCGGGTCAGCTGGCTTGGGCATTCTTCTTTTTTATTACAATGGAAAGGTTTGAATATTCTCACAGACCCTATTTTTGCCGATCGGGCATCACCACTATCGTTCGTTGGCCCGCGGCGGTATATTCCTCACGCGATAGAATATAAAAATCTCCCACCCATCGATTATGTGATAATAAGTCATAACCACTACGATCACCTAGATGTAGCTGCCGTCCAACTACTTGGAAATAGTCCTATTTATTTAGTGCCCTTAAGGTTGAAGGCGTGGTTCTTGGAAAATGGTATAAACTCAGATCGCATCAAAGAATTAGATTGGTGGGACACAGCCATATTTCCTGATGCCCGCTTTAGAGCCCTACCATCCCAACATTGGTCGGCGCGCGGTTTGTTTGATAGACGTAAAACACTATGGGCAAGTTGGCGTATTAATCTAAAAGGAATGAGTATTTGGTTTGCAGGCGATACGGGTTATAATGACAAGCAATTCAAAGAAATTGGACGCAAATTGGGGCCAGTAGACCTCGCTTTGATACCGATTGGTGGATATTTGCCTCGTTCATTCATGCGCTTTTATCATGTGGATCCTAAAGAGGCTCTGAAGATACACAAAGACGTAAGAGCAAAAAAATCAATCGGCATGCACTGGGGTACATTTCCGCTTACGGCTGAAGGCCCAGCCGATCCAATAATAGAGTTATCTAAGCAGCGTAAAAAACTAAATATGGATCAAAATACTTTTATCTCCATGGCCGTGGGCGAGACTATTAACATAGATCCATGAAACGTCCAGCCGATGGATATCATCAGCTTTCTTTTGCCGATTTAGTGTATCAATATTTAGTTGTTACTAAGAGTAATTCAAAAAATACAAATCTAAGCTCGGATATCAAGACAGTTTATGGAAATGGCTACAACATTTTCATAGACTTACTAGATATGCTCTGGTTAACGGTAATATCAAGGAGCACTAAACAATTACTTACATTTATAAACTTATTAAATCCCAAATGCTAAAAACCCCGGTGTCTTTAAATTATGAGTATTAAATGTTGAGAAATGTTAACTTCTCAAAGTATTATTCCATTGGGCCTCCATTTTTTTCCCAATCACCTATTGCTCCAACATTTGAAACATTTGTATAGCCCATGTCTATCAGGGTTTTCCCAGTTAATGCCGCTTGTCCTCCAGCAGCACAAACAAGAATTATTTCCGAGTCTTTTTTAAGGGCATCATTATACAAACCTGTTGCTTCATCAGCTACAAATTCTATTAATCCACGTTGAATTTTTAGTGCGTTAGTTATTGTGCCAGTTTTGGCGATGTCAGCGCTATCTCTAACATCAATAAAAATAGCAGAACTCGATTTATGTTTTTTGATAGCTTCACCGGTATCTATTTTCTTTACGACAGCGTTTGCTTCATCAAGATAATCTTTAGCTGTTTTCATTTTCTCTCCTTTTAATTTCTGTTAAGTATAGATGATTGTATTGGCTTTATTTCTTCAATACCTTTACTGCTGTATAGAAACTAATGATAATTTCAAACTCTGCAAAGTATCTTTGTTCTTGAAAAGTTGAGTGGAAATAAATTTTTCAATAGACATGCCACTCTCGTTTAAAGCAATATTTAGAGTGTTTGTCGCTTTTTCATTTTCCCCCAATTCCTGTAAACTCGAAGCATGATAGAAAAGACTATTCCTCGTATCTATTTGCATTTTCTTGAAACTTGTAACAACATCTTTAAAGTTTTTTAGAACGTAAAAACATAGGCCTTGAGCTTCTAACACTAAATCTGAGCAAAAAGGATCAATTCTCATTGCTCTCTCTATCTCGAGCAGACCTTTATCTGGTTTGCCCAAATAACATAATAAAATTGTATATCTTGCAATGTGGTATGTATCACTTGGGCATATTTCTATAGCTTTTTCATGATGGAAAATCGCACTTTCTATATCCCCTTCGAATAGTAATTTTACAGCACCCATTATTCTGTGGGCTTCGGGATCATTTGGATCCAACTTCAGAGAACGGTTTAGTGAACCAAGCGCATCTTCGATCCAATTTTTTGGCATATCGTCTGGATACCACTCAGCATTATTCCCCAGAGAGCAAGCCTTCCAAGCGTATGCCCGTGCATATGAAGGATCAACTTCGATAGCTTGTGTAAAAAGAGCTAGCGCTTTTTTATTATTTTCAGCCAAAATAGAGCTTTTTCTATGAAATTCTAATCCTTGTAATACGAGGTCATAAGCTCTCATATTCTCAGGTTTTGAATTTGCTAGTTGTTCGACTTGATCACGTTCTACGTTTCCAACAATCTTTGATACAATGTTGAGAATCAACTCGTCCTGTACATCAAAAATATTATCAAGCTCTGCATCAAAATTATTAGACCAAATGGTATTCCCATTTTCTGCTATAATTAGAGAGGCTGTTATCCGTATTTTGTTACCCAGCTTTCTGACTTTTCCCTCCAATAGGTACATTACACCAAGTTCTACGCCAATGTCTGCGGGGACTTTTTCTTTTAAAGAATATGAAAAACTGGCATTACTTGATGAAACAAATAAATTCTTATATCTAGAAAGTGCGGATACTAAATCTTCTGAGAAGCCCTCGCAAAAATAGTCTTGTTCCTCATCTTTACTCAAATTTTTAAATAACATAACTGCCACCGAACCTGGTGTCACATTTTCGAATTTTATTTTTGGTGCTTCATCTGAGTTAACTATACGCCTTGTTGCTCCCTTACTTTTAAGCACATTGTAAGCTTTTATCGGCCGCTCTATATTCTTAAGATCCAACTCACCGGCATCTTCATAGGAAACCTTCACTTTAAGATTGACCATATCAAATGTACTCTGAGATATGCATATTCCATCAACAATAGCTTCAGCCTCTAATCTAGCTGCAATATTTACGGCATCCCCAAATAAGTTGTCATCTGAAACCATAACATCACCAATATTAATACCAATTCTGAAGCTCATGATATTATTATCATCGGCAATATTATTTAGTGCTTGTGAATTATTTTGAATTTGTATCGCGCACTCCAGTGCCCTTACGGGACTGGTAAACTCGGCTAATACGCTATCCCCAGCAGTATTAAAGATTCTACCATCGTACTCTTCAATCAAAGAATCAATGAATGTGCGTCTTTTATTCAAAGTTTTTAGAGTGTTTGCTTCATCCTTAGCCATTAGTTTGCTGAAACTAACAACATCTAGAGCAAAAATTGTACTCAGTTTTCTTTCCATAACTATCCCGATTTACCTTATAACTAATTCACTTCTTAACAATTGGTAATTGTTTAGTAAAACATTTGATAACAATTCGTGGCAATATCCTATTAGAAGATTATTAAGATCCTTGTCTCATTGAAGCTCCGATAATGTTAATTTATCTTTATACTTAGGAGAGTAAATTATTCTGTTTTGCCATTATTAGGGTATCATCGAGAGCAGCCTCAAAGCGAGTAATTAGTTCTTTAATCTCAATTTCATTAATAATAAGTGGTGGGCAGAAGGATATTGTATCACCAATGGCACGTACAATTAGTCCATGTGACTCAGCACGATCAGCACAGTATCCGCCAATTTGGTGTGATGGATCAAAGGCATCTCCGGTGATTTCGTTTTTAACTAGCTCAACACCCGCAAGAAGCCCTTTTCCGCGCACCTCCCCAATCAGTGGGTGACCTAAAAGTTCTTTTAGGCCGCCAATCAAATATGGTTCCATTAATTGCACATGTTCTATAATATTTTCGTCTTCATAAATACTCAGGGCCTCTCTTGCTACTGCTGCTGATACAGGGTGCCCCGAGTAAGTAAAGCTGAGGCCAAATACTCCAACTTTATCGCTTTCATTAGCAATTACATCAAAAATACGTGCATTGACCATTAATGCGGATATTGGAATATAAGCACTAGAAAGCCCTTTTGCGCAGACTAACATATCTGGGTTAAGCTCCATCGTAGTTGTACCAAACATATTACCAGTTCGCCCAAAAGCCGTTATTACTTCATCTGCAACTAGCAAAACATCATATTTTTTAAGGACATCTTGAACTTTTCGATAATAGGTTGGAGGTGGAATGATTACGCCGCCAGAACCCATTATTGGCTCAGCAAAGAATCCACCAACTGTCTCAGGACCTTCGGCTCGAATCAATTGATCAAGTTCGTTTGCTAGGCGTGTAGCAAAATCTTCTTCACTCTCCCGTGGGTTCGAATATCGGTAGTAATGAGGCGGCGTAATATGTAAAAATCCATCTAGAGGCAGTCCAAACGATGCATGGTTGTAATACATCCCAGAGAGACTGGCCGATGCGATGGTATTACCATGATAGGCTCTTTGGTGAGCTATTATTTTTCTCTTCTCTGGTTTTCCCATTGCATGCCAATAGTACCAAACAATTCGAACTGCACTATCGTTGCCCTCCGATCCAGAGTTGGAAAACCAAATTTTGGACATTGGGACTGGTGCTATTTCTAATAATTTTTCAGCTAACTCGATAGCTGGTTGATGACTTTTATGATTTGTTAAATGATAATATGGCAGCCGCCTCATTTGATCCGTAGCAGCGTTGACAAGTCTTTCCTGACCATAACCAAGAGAGACGCACCAGAGGCCTGACATACCCTCTATATATTTATTTCCATGTACATCAGTTACCCAAACGCCATCTCCCTCTTGTATTACTAAAGCTTTCTTTTCCAAATGAGTTTTAAGATTTGTAAGTGGATGTATTACAGAATTGGAGTCACGGGCTTCTATTGAGTTTGATAGCGATGAATGGTCAGACATAAAATAGAGCCTTTATTTTAGAGGTAATCATAATAACTTTATTATTTACAGACGCGAAGATTTAAATGATAAAATTTGATTTTAACTCTTAACTTTAATTAAGTATAATTTTTATACTCTTATTTCGAGTATTTTAGCGACATCGGGCCAACTTTCGGCTCCATTTCTATTCAGGTCTTGTTCTAATTCATTTGGCACCCATTTAAGCAGAGCTGATTGATAACTGGGTCGAATTTTTACTTTATCAAACCAATGTTTTACATTTGGTCTGCGTCCGCCTTCCCACATCTCTGACATTTTCAACATATCCAATCTTACGATATATGGAACCATTGCAATATCTGCGAGGGAAAAATGCTTTCCAACTAACCAATCATTTCCAGACAGAGCATTCTCCATTTTAGAAATATAGTCATCATAAAGTTTAACTTTTTTTGCCGCATCAGGCGCCTTAAAGGCTTCTCGCACATAAATCTTTTTTTGTTCATGCCAATCTGGACTGACGGAAAATGGAGGAGTGCTCTCCAAAAATTCTTTTACACCTTCTTTACCTAGTCTGTTAATCGTATGGCGATGGGACGCCATAAATGTAAGTGCTGCACAGGCGGGGTGGAGATCCTCATCAACGCCTTTTGTCCAATACATGACTTCTGCACATTCGATAGGATTTTGAGGTCTGATAAAAGGCTCTGGAAATACATTTTCAATATACTCGCAAATAACCGTTGATTCTCTAATTACTGCTTTATTATGAACAAGTGTTGGAACTACGGCTTTCGGGTTAATTTTTAGGTAATTAGCTTGGAATTGATCGCCTTTAAGAATGTCAATATACACACCCTCCCATTCAATTTCTTTTTCATCCAAAAACATTCTTACCTTAGCTGCGCAAACGGAAGATCCGTGATGATAAAGTTTCAACATAAGCAACCTTTCTATTGCAGATAATGATGAAGATAGTATTTACAATGATAAAGAAGTTAGCAGAATACCAGATACAAGACAATCTGACTAACCGAAGAGTACGTACCCATAGAATGGGAGATGGTGATACACAATTGGTCTGGTTTAAACGCGACCTTAGGATCGAGGATAATACAGTTCTAACTCAAGCGGCTGAAAAGGGTCCTGTTTTGCCTCTATATATTGTAGAACCAGAGTACTGGTTAGGTCCGGATACCTCTGCTCGACAATGGAATTTTATTCGCGATTGCTTGATTGAACTTCGTAAAACTTTTGATCAGTTGGGTGTGCCCTTAATCGTAAGGTGTGGAAATGCAATCGAGATTCTCTCTCAAATTCTTCAAAGTAATAAGTTTAGAAATCTGTGGTCACATGAAGAAACAGGAAATGCTTGGACTTTTAATAGAGATAAAAATGTGGCTGGGTGGTGCAAAATTAGAGGTATTGAATGGACTGAGCTTCCTCAGAACGGGGTCATTCGAGGACCATCAAACCGCGATAAATGGGCTGCGGAGAGAAAGAAATTTGCGAGTAGAAAACAATGTTCTCTTCCTAATTTAAACAAGAATGTTTCTAAGCTACCCTTAGGGTCAATACCTAAAAGCAAAGATCTTAAAATTGAATATGATGACTGTGTTTTTCGGCAAAAAGGTGGCAGGAGCGAGGGACTAAAGACATTAGAAAGCTTTATATTCAAAAGGGGACTTAATTATAGGGTAGATATGTCATCCCCTATATCTGCTCAAAAATCATGTTCCCGTATTTCACCACATCTAGCATATGGATCATTATCTATACGAGAAGTTTCTCAAGCAACCCAGAAGCAAAAGAATACTATCCTTGAAGGAAAAGTTGAAAATTCTAGTTCTTGGGGTCGAAGTTTGTCATCATTTAATAGTCGTTTGTATTGGCATTGTCATTTCATACAGAAATTAGAAGATGAAGTGGAGTTAGAGTGGAAAAATCTGCATTCAGCTTATGACGGTATGAGAGGTGATAATAAACATTATTTTCAATCGTGGTCTAAGGGCGAGACGGGATGGCCATTTGTTGATGCTTGTATGCGTATGTTACGAGCCACAGGATGGATAAA
>JADHRD010000014.1 GCA_016777585.1 Rhodospirillales bacterium
CGAGTGATATCAACTCTTAATTCTCCAAACGCTTCGGCAGAAAAAGTAATAGCAAAAAAAATAGTCACTAGTACCAAATTCACGTTAGTTCTGTATAGTTTCATAATTCGCCCACTATTAAATGTAGTCAAAATCTAACTGATATTTTAATATTTATCTACCCAACATTTCACGTGGATTAAAAATAAGCTGTAAATCTTTCCATATTTCATACTTTTTAACTGGTAGCTTGTAAGGCTGGCAACTTGGATTCAAAACTGCTCTTAAAGCACTTTCACCAGCAGCAAGCCTAAAGGAATCAGTCTCGAGATAATTTCTATTTGTTATTCTAGCACTTCTAACTTTACCGTCGGGCTGGAGTTCAACTTTAATTTCGACGATTATATCCTCTGCTTTCTTTGAACCAGCCTGAAAATTCCAACAAGGTTCCATTGTTCTTTTAATTATGTTTATCATCAAATGTCGCTCGCTCATACTGGAAGATTTAGTAGGATTATAATCAATCGAGCTCTTGACTAAAGTTTTGGTCAATCGGTCTATCAAATTATCTTTACTTACTTCAGGTATTTTCTTCTTTGGGGTAAGTGGCTTTTCAAGATCTTTCTCCAAATTTTTTAGAACCATGGCAAACCTATCCGGTGAACTTGGCTTACGTCTGGGTTTAATTTTATTGAGAAGATCACGGTTTGGGTTTATTTCTGATCTCTTTTTCGGCCTTTTTATAATTTTATTTTCTTTTAATTTAATTCTTTGTGTTTTTGGAATAATCAGCTTTGGCTCTTTTTGCATGTTAGCGGGTGGTGTTACGATTGAATTTTTATTAGCTATTTTCTTTATCTTTTTTTTTATTTGCTTTGAATTTTTTTTGGTAATTAGCTTTTTTGTCTTCTTTGAATCGCTTCTCTTAATTTGGTCATTTCCACTCAAATTTGTTTTTAGATTTAGTGGCACGATTTCAATAACCATTGGAACATTATCAACTTTAGGGGTACTGCGAATTTCAGGTAATCCAAAAATACCTATTACAATCACTGCTGAGTGCAAAAATATCGAAGCCATAATACCTGAGCGCATATTTATTTATTCTTTCTAGATTTTCTATTCTTGGTTGCTTTTGACTTTCTATTATTTGGCTGTGGCATCTCTGTGATTAAAGCGACTTTGGAAAAACCCGCTAAATTAAGCGTGCCCATAACTTCCATTATTCGTCCATATAAAACCGATTTGTCGCCCCTAACAAAAATACGTACATTTGGATTAGCGCCGCTTATTGCCTTTAACCTCGGCACTAATGAAATCAATGCTATTTCTTTATCTTGGAGATATATAGTTGTGTCAGCCTTTATGGTTATTGCCAATGGCTCAATCTGCTCTCTAATAACTCCTGCTTTGGTTTTTGGAAGATCTACTTCAACCCCGACAGTAAGCAAAGGTGCCGTTACCATAAAAACCACCAAGAGTACTAGCATAACGTCTACCATTGGGGTCACATTTATTTCCGATATTGGACGATTTCCATCACGACGCCCCTCTCGTTTTCTCCCTACCTTTGTATTTGTTGCCATTGGCATTTACTCACGGCCTTCCATTTGTCGTGAAACTATCGCTGAAAATTCGTTTGCAAAGTCTTCCAATCTTGCAGCATAACGCCCCATATCTTTTGAAATCTTATTATAGGCAATGACAGCGGGAATAGCGGCAACCAAACCGAGCGCAGTAGCAAAAAGTGCCTCGGCAATACCGGGAGCGACAACGGCTAAACTAGTATTTTTTGTAAGAGAGATCGCTTGAAAACTATTCATTATTCCCCAAACTGTTCCAAAAAGTCCCACAAAAGGTGCGGTTGAGCCAGTAGAGGCTAAAATAGTCATATTCCTCTCAATTCGATCTATCTCACGATTTACTGTAACATCCATAACCCTATCAATCCTCTCCATCAAACTTGACCCGGTTTGTCTGCCTCCAACAACCTCTTTAGACCTTTTCCATTCCCTCATTGCCGCAGTAAAAACCGCGGACATCGGATCCAACTTCTGAACATTCAATCTTTCATAAAACGCGTCAAGAGATCCCCCAGACCAGAAATTATCTTCAAACTCTATTGCTAATTTATTTAATTTTCGGAGGCTAAAGGTTTTCTCAATGATAATCGCCCAGCACCAGATTGAAGAAAAAAAAAGTGATGCCATTACAGCTTTAACGATAATATCCGCTTTTAAAAATAGAGCCCAGACTGAAAAATCATTAGAAGCAACTACTCCAGCAATCTGCACTGCGTCTACTGCATCACTACCCATTATCTTATCCTTTTAATTAATTAAATTTAAAAAATTTTTTTGCAAATATTTGGGAATTCTAACAGGCTTACCCGCCAAATTTATGCATACCAACTTTACAAACATTTTTACCAACATAACCTCCTCGGTGACAATGTATTGAAACATTTCAATCACGCTCCCTCTGACGAGACTAATTTCTGTCTTTACCTCAATTAGATCATTGAGGCGAGCTGGCTTATAGTAGTCAACATTACATTTCTGGACTACAAAATTAATTTTGTCTTGTATCTCGGTATTTAATTGGAGTTCACCAATACTTCGTATTAATTCAGTTCGTCCTCGTTCTGCAAACCTTAAGTAGTTTGCATAGTAAACAATTCCTCCAGCATCTGTGTCCTCATAGTAAACACGAACAAAAATAGATTCTGATATTTGCCTTCTAGCAGGAATATATTCAACCTTATTACTCAAGAGGTTTATCCTCAATAGCTGTCTCCAGAAGTTCCATTTGTTTATGATTTTTTGGTCTTTGAATTCTCAGATGTGTATACGAGCCATTTGTCAGCAGCCGTCCACGCGAAGTTCGCATTAATAAACCTTGCTGAATTAAATAAGGTTCAATAACTTCTTCAATTGTGTCTCTTTCTTCAGAAAGTGCCGCTGATAATGTTTCTACACCAACTGGCCCTCCATCATAATTTTCAGCTATACATAATAAATATCTTCTATCCATTGCATCCAAACCGAGTGCATCGACATCCAAGCGACCTAGCGCTGCATCTGCAATTTTATCATCGACAATGGTATTACCTTCCACGGTCGCAAAATCACGCACACGCCGAAGCAATCTACCCGCAACCCTCGGGGTACCGCGCGACCTTTTGGCTATTTCTGCCGCACCCGAATCATCCAAACGCAATCCCAAGATATTAGCATTACGTGCGATTATACTCCGTAATTCGGTTGGCGAATAAAATGTTAATCTCAAGGGAATTCCAAATCTATCTCTAAGTGGAGTTGAAATTAATCCCGATCTGGTTGTAGCCCCAACGAGCGTAAAAGGTTGTAAATCAATTCTAACGGAGCGAGCTGCGGGCCCCTCACCGATCATAAGATCTAGTTGAAAGTCCTCAACAGCCGGGTACAACGTCTCCTCAACAACTGGACTAAGGCGATGAATTTCGTCAATAAAGAGTACATCTTTAGGTTCAAGATTTGTTAGAATGGCGGCTAGATCTCCAGCTTTAGAAATTACTGGCCCAGAAGTAGCTCTAAATCCGACACCCAACTCACGAGATACTATTTGAGCTAATGTCGTTTTGCCTAATCCTGGCGGACCAAAAAGTAACACATGATCCATTGCTTCATTGCGCTCCCGCGCTGCATCAACAAATACTTTAAGATTATCACAGACCACCCTTTGGCCAACAAATTCACTCAATCTGCTAGGGCGAGTATCAGAATCATTCAAATCTTCATCGGTCAAACTACTGTTAATAAGTCTTTCCTCAACCATTTGGCATAAGCTCCTGAAGCGCTTCTTTTATGAGAATTTCTACACTGGGGTTGCCAACTGATTTTGCCGAAGCGAGCTGAATGGCGCGAAAGGCATCCGATTTCGTATAGCCCAAATTAACTAATGCAGAAATTGAGTCTCTTTGAACGTCGTTTTCAAATTCTTTTGAAGGCACACTATCAGTCGCAGGATTTAGAGTGGAACCAATAATCAATGTTTCAAATTTATCTTTTAACTCAGTGATAATTCGAGTAGCCAGCTTAGCCCCAACTCCTGGGGCCCGTGTAATACAGACCTTATCTTCGGATCTGAGCGCAGCGGACAACTCATCAGAAGAGAGGGCAGACAAAATCCCCAAACAAACTTTAGCCCCAACTCCTTGAACTGTTCGAAGCATATTAAACCAGATTTTTTCCTCTTCATTACAGAAGCCAAAAAGATGTATATGATCTTCACGCACATGCATTTCTACCAAGAGAGAGACAACACCATCATGCGATTTGAGAAAATTACGTGTGAAATTGGAACAAAAAATAAGATAACCAACTCCACTAACATCTATAATCACCGAGTCTTCAAAAATTTGGTCAACAACACCAGTCAATTTAGCTATCATTTTTTCAATCCTGAGATGTTCTTAGCTTTAAGCACTTTTACATTGTAATCTCGATGGTGTGCATGACAAATAGCCACAGCCAACGCATCCGCTGAGTCTGCTGAATAAAACTTACAGCCTGGAAGGATTATATTAATCATCATTTGTATTTGTTCTTTTGAAGCATGCCCAGAGCCAACTACAGATTTTTTTATTAAATTAGGTGAATATTCATTAACAGGAAGACCAAATTTTGATGGCACAAATAAGGCAATACCTCTTGCCTGGCCAAGTTTTAGTGAAGATATCGGATTAGAATTAACAAATGTCTCCTCAACCGCCGCTTCTTCAGGCTCATATTCTTCGATAATATTCTTTAAACCATCGTAAAGTTGCACTAATCTTTTAGGAGTATCCAATTTGGCATCAGTTGCTACTACTCCATCACCAACATAATGAAGTTTATTGCCCTGAGCTTTTATTATACCCCAACCCATATTGCGTAAACCTGGATCTATTCCGAGTAGCAACATATTCTCTCAGATCACTTTATAAGTTTCATAAAATTAGAATTTACGACAAAAGGTGTTAATTAAGAACTAAAAAATTAACCGGTTAACACAGATAAAAAATCTGCTGGAAATTCAATATTTGAGAAAACTTTTTGGACGTCATCATTATCTTCCAAAGTCTCTATTAGACTGAAAACCACTCGCAAATTAATCTCATCAATTTCAACCGTATTTTGAGGATGCCATACTATATTTGCCCTATCTGGATCACCCAGAACAGACGTTAAATTGTCTGCCACTATATGAAGCTCCTCAACCGAGCAATAAATATTGTGTCCGTTTTGGTCACTAATCACGTCTTCTGCGCCTGCTGACAAGGCCGCTTCAAATACGTCGTCTGTCGATTTTATTTCGAATGGATAGGAAATTAAGCCCTTTTTGCTGAACATAAAACTAACCGCGCCAGTTTCTCCTAAATTTCCACCATTTTTCGCAAAAGCTGTCCTTACATCTGAAGCTGTACGATTTCTGTTATCGGTTAATGCTTCAACAATAATTGCCGATCCCCCGGGCCCATAGCCCTCGTATCTAATCTCGTCATAGGATTCATCATTATCGCCACCAGCAACTTTCTTAATTGCACGATCAATATTTTCTTTCGGCATATTTGCTGCTCTGCAAGCAACAATCGCCGATCGTAATCTGGGATTTGCATCCGGATCGGGCATACCTGTCTTAGCTGCAACGGTTACCTCGCGAATAAGTTTTGCAAATACTTTAGCTCGTTTTTTATCTTGTGCACCTTTTCGATGCATAATATTAGAAAATTGCGAATGACCAGCCATAAATCACTTACCCATATTTTTTTTAACTAACGGTATTTTTTGACATCAACTTTTATCATAATAATATAAAGTGTAAAACGTAAGGCGCAACACATGCGCAAATATTAAGATTATTTATTATCAGGCATATAATTTTTTAATCTTCCACCGAGCCTGATTGGATCAATTTTGCTTGCCATACTAGTTTGATTGTTGGTCTCTAAATAAATTCCACAAATTGTTCCTTCACCATCAGCTGGCGAAAGCCTTTCAGATGGCATTTTTTTCGTAAATTTATCTATTGCTATATTTGATTTCATTCCTATCACAGAGTCATAATCCCCACACATACCCAGATCAGTTTGATACCCTGTACCTTTATTCAAGATTTGCGCATCAGCAGTTGGGATATGTGAGTGGGTTCCAACAACCATAGAAACTTTTCCATCAAGATACTGACCAAGAGCCATCTTCTCCGAGGTTGCTTCCGCGTGTATGTCAATTACAGCACAATCAAAATGCGATCTTAATTTTAATTTTTCTAACAGACGATCAATCGCAACAAACGGATCATCAAGACTATCCATAAAAAGCCTTCCCATAACTTGCGCAACCAAAACTCTCTCCCCGTTTCTAGATTTAAATATACCACTACCATTGCCGGGCGTTAATTCAGGATAATTGAGGGGGCGAAGTAACCTTGGTTCGTGCCCAATAAATTTAATAATCTCACGTTGATCCCAGACGTGATTCCCTGTAGTTACAACATCTACATCCATCTCAAAGAATTGTTTACAAATTTTCTCGGTAATACCAAAACCATGAGCTGCATTTTCGCCATTAACAATAATGAAATCTGGGTTGAGGTGCTCAATAACTCGAGGTAAATGCTCGCGTAGTGCAACTCTTCCACTTTTTCCGACCACATCTCCAAAATATACTAATTTCATTAGCCACCTATAAAATATTTTTTTTCATAATCAAAACTTTTTGCGCCCTTCTCTGTAACAATCCAGTCCAATTTCTGATCTAAATCATTACAGGGCAGTTTCTCAACTTTTTGCATAGAATATGCAATCCCAATTATTAAAAAATCATCGGGATCGTGCATAAATTGTTGCTTTATATGGTCAATAGTTCTGTCATAGAAGCCCCCGCCATAGCCCAGCCTTGAACCAAATTGATCATATGCTACTAGAGGCGTCAAAATCACATTAGGTATGCATTCGCGTCTACGACCCATTGGCTCAGATACTCCCATTTCTGATAAAATTAAGTTATCGCCATATCTCCAATTTCTAAAGCTTAATCTTCGAGAATATTTATCAACCACTGGCAACAAGCAAGTGACACCCGCTAAATCTAATTTTTGTAGAATGGGCATAACATTAAGTTCTGAGTGTATGGAGGAATATCCGGCTACCTTCTTTAAAACCTGTGTATTAAAAGTTCTGAAAAAATTTTCCATGCAAGCTAAACTATTTTTTTGGACTTTTTTTGAACTCATTTTTTTACGAAGAGATAAGATTTTCTTGCGAATATTTTGTTTTTCTAATGTTGTAGTCTCGCTATTTATCAAGAAACTATCCTTTAAACTGAGTTGACGCCGCGTCGGTCGTTTTACATCTAATCCTCCTAGGCCGAGAGGTCTAGGTGGGCACCATATAGTGTATCCAAAAATACATCAGTGACGGCTCCCATTCTTATATTATTGGCCCTGGAGATGTGTAATGCTATTCGAGCCTCGCAGCGTCAACTGCTAAATTGCCTCCAATTTATCCGCAATTTTTTGGATACGACTGGTTATGCTCTCAAGATCAGTAGCACTTAGCATCGTATTTGATTTATCAGCTTTACCCTCATTAATTTTACCAAGTTCAGAATATACATCTGAGAGCTCATCAGCGACTAATAAACTAGTCATTACTAGCAGACGAGCATCACCTACTTGACCAACTGAAGCAACCAAATCACTCACTTTCCCATCCACATATTGGGCTAAGTTTGTTAAGTGTTTTTCTTGGCCATCGTCACATGCTATGTCATACTTTCGATTATTTATTACTACAGTGACTTGAGCCAATATTAATCTTCCAAAATGTTGCGGACGGATTGCATTGCCCGACTAAGTTTACCATTAATCTCACTATTTTTTACCTCAAACTGATCAATTTTCTTTCTTGCTAATTCAAGTTCTTTATCCATGCTATCCGACTTAATTTTCGAATTGATTTTGCTCTCAGCTATTTTTTCTAGCCTTTTAAGAGCTAACTCAAGTTTAAGTTCAACCGTGTCTATCTCCAGTGGGTTAGGTGATGATTTATCAAACAACTTCTCTGCATCCTTTTGTTTATCATAGAATAGTACGCCTCTGAGACTAAACACGTCAACCACCTCATTGAATGTTATTATAATCGAAGATCGTTAAGTTTCATACTTGACGAAAAGGAAGAAAGTTAGGATTGTGATCTGGTGATTTAAATAAATCACATAGTTGTTGAATTGATAATTTTAAGGATGGAGATTTTAATGGGCCTAAAGGTAGCAATAAATGGTTTTGGGAGAATTGGAAGATTGGTATATCGTGCAATTTTAGAGTCAAAGATCGCAGATTTAGAGGTTGTATGCATTAATGATTTAGGGCCAACAATTTCTAACGCTCATTTGCTAAAATATGATTCAACACATGGAATACTGCCTCATGAAATAATCGTTGGAGAAAATACGATAGATGCCGGCCAGGGCCCTGTAACAATCACATCGGAACGGGATCCATCCAACCTCCCATGGCGAGAACTAGATGTTGATATAGCTTTTGAGTGCACTGGCTTTTTTGCAAGTAAAGATAAAGCATCTGCTCACATAACTGCTGGAGCAAAAAGAGTAATCGTTTCAGCTCCCGCTTCAGGAGCCGATATAACAGTGGTTTATGGTGTTAATGACCATTTAATAACGGATCAACACATAGTGATTTCAAACGCTTCATGCACAACAAACTGTTTGGCTCCAATAGCACATGTGTTAAATGAGGCGGTGGGGATAGAGCACGGGTTTATGACAACCATTCATAGTTTTACGGGCGACCAAAGAACCTTGGATACACTTCATGATGACTTACATCGCGCAAGGACCGCATCAGCATCAATGATCCCAACATCTACGGGTGCAGCGAGAGCAGTTGGGTTGGTTTTACCTGAATTAAATGGGAAACTAGATGGCACATCAATCAGAGTTCCCACGCCAAATGTTTCATTGATTGATCTAACCTTCAATTCACAACGAGACACGAGTGTGGAAGAAATCAACAATGCCATTAAATCATCCTCAGAGAAGGGTCGTCTATTGGGTGTTTTGGGTTACAATGAATTGCCTCTTGTCTCGATAGATTTTAACCACAATCCTCTTAGTTCAATTTTTGATGCTTCAGAAACACAAGTTATGGGCAATAATCTGGTTCGCGTTCTTAGTTGGTACGATAATGAATGGGGATTCTCAAATCGAATGATTGATACAGCTCTTACTGTTGGTAAAACGATATAGATATGATTTTCAAGGGGTCAGTCTAAGTAATTCTTTTTGAATTCTTGATTTTAGGCTTTTGGGTCATAGAATTGCAGCCCTTCAATCTCATCTTCCTTCTCCACACGCCCCCGAAATTCAATCGTATTACGATCAGGATCCCGAACAAAAACCGATACATGGCCGTCCTTGCCGAAAGTAACAGGACCTTGTGTAATTTCGATATTACTCTTTTCCAGTACATTCAAAATTACGGGAATAGAATCTACTTGCAAAGCAATATGAGTAAAACCAGTATATTTAGATGAGATATCCATTAAGACATTCTTACCATCATCATATTCGATTCCATTTACAATCAAGTTAATCTCCACACCACTCTCGTTCTTCATAATTATCACTGAGTCAAAGTCCACCTCGACCTCAATTTTGAATCCAAAAGTTTCATAAAATTTAACCGCCCTAGCCCGGTCGATAACGCGTATTCCTACATGATCAATCTTCATTATGCTCAACAAAATTACTCCGTATAACAATTTATTAATAAAAGGCTTTTTATATTAATCCCAATAAATAGTAACACAATAATAACTTTTTATAATATTTAAAATCATCCCCAACATCTATGGTAATAGAAACAAATATAAGAATTTCATAATTTTATCTGTTTTATTTAAGTTTTTTATTGGTTACTTTGAAAAACAAAAAATTTGTTAAACACGTTTATTAAGTCATTAGTTTTTTTATTCTGCGTAACCAATAGAAATTATAGAAGCATGTTGTCATGAATATTAAAACCACAAAGCATAAATGCCGCCTATACCTTATAACACCTCCAGATTTTATACTTAGTGAATTTCGACAAAAATTGGCATTAGCACTGGATAGCGGAGATATTGCCTGCGTTCAGTTACGTTTAAAAAATGCAAGCGAACGTCGAATTATGAAGACAATTGAGTCATTGCGACCTATCGTCCAAGAGAGAAATGTATCATTCATACTGAATGATGATCCAAAATTAGCCTATCAAGGTGGTTGTAATGGTGTTCACATAGGGCAAAAAGATGCCGCTTATGAAGATGCTAGAGATATTCTTGGTGCCTCGGCTACGGTTGGGGTAACATGTAAGAATGATCCTCAACTCGCAATACTAGCGTCGGAAAACGGGGCCGATTATGTCGCCTTTGGAGCTTTTTTCCCAACCAAAACAAAAATAACTTACAATCGTGCTTCTCCTGAAATAATTAATATCTGGTCTCAAACGATGAATATTCCTAGCGTAGCAATTGGAGGAATTACGCCAAAAAATTGCGCTCCATTGGTTAGAGCAGGGGCAAATTTCCTAGCTGTGATTTCATCAGTCTGGGAACATGCCGGTGGTCCAGGCGCAGCAATAAAAGAATTTAATAGAGTGATTTCAAATAATAGCTAAATCATTTCTGTAACTAGCATTGCGACACATAATACAAAATGATAGTTAATGTTGTCGAACATAGAGTTAAACATAATCAGCAATAAATGAGTATTCTAGAAAATGAAAATTAACGGAAATTCTATCAGGCCAGGCAACGTAATCGAACATCAGGGCCGATTATGGCGCGCAGTAAAGATTCAACATACTCAACCTGGTAAAGGTGGGGCCTATTTACAAGTAGAATTGAGGGATTTACGAAGTGGAACAAAGCTCAACGAAAGGTTTAGATCTTCGGAGACAGTCGAACAAGTAAGATTGGATCAAAAAGAATACCAATATTTATTTTCTGACGAGAATATGCATACATTTATGGACTCTGAAACATATGACCAAATATCATTGGACACACAGTTAGTTGGGGAGGAACGAACCATATACTTACAAGATGGTATGTTAGTAATGATTGAGAGTTTTGAAGGTGACCCAATTGGTATAGAGTTACCTAATCATGTTACTCTAAAAGTCGTTGAGGCAGACGCTGTGGTGAAAGGTCAAACGGCTGCATCGAGTGCAAAGCCTGCTGTTCTGGAAAATGGCATCAGAACCACTGTTCCACCTCATATAGAAACTGGTACTTTGGTAGTGATAAACACAGAGGATGGTTCTTATGTAGAGCGGGCAAAAAATTAAATGGCAACAAACCAATCCCCTAACATAACTGTTATGATAAAAGCAGCGCGCAAAGCTTCCAGTAAATTAAGGCGAGACTTTGGAGAAGTTGAACAATTGCAAATCTCAAACAAAGGGCCTGGCGATTTTGTAACAAATGCAGATATTAGGACAGAGGAAATTTTACGAGATACGCTTGATCATGCACGACCAGGATACGGTTTTTTGATGGAAGAGTCTGGCGAAATTATTGGCTCAGAGGTTAATAAAAGATGGATTATTGATCCGATTGATGGAACAACAAATTTCATTCATGGTATTCCTCATTTTGCAATTTCTATCGCTCTTGAAGACAATGGGGAGATAGTAGCTGGTGTGGTTTACGAACCAATTAATGACCAAATGTTTTGGGCTGAGAAGGGAAATGGAGCATGGCTAAATGATCGAAGAATTCGGGTGTCGGGCCGTAAGCATATACGTGACTCAATATTCGCCACCGGTATTCCATTAGAAAAAAAGAATCAAAAAAATATTTTTAAACAAATAGAAAATGTTATTACCGCATCTGCTGGAATTAGAAGATTCGGCAGCGCGGCATTAGACCTCGCGTACGTAGCGGCTGGACGGTTTGATGGTTTTTGGGAAACAAATTTAAATGCATGGGACATAGCGGCTGGAATTGTTTTGATAAAAGAGTCTGGAGGAATGATTTCAGAAATCAATGGGGGTGAAAACTTATTAGAAACAGGATCAGTGGTGGCAACTAATCCAAATTTGTATACCGAATTTCGAAGAATTATCCAGAAAAAAAATGATTAGTCGCCAACATAATGCTATTAAATTTTTTGCCTGCAGAAAAACATGCATCAATATTCTCTAAACCTTGAAAATACTGTGTTGAATATACAACCCAGCTTAGATATGCTTACTATGGTAACAAAGGTTAACCTTAATTGGTTGAAAAAATACAACCAAACTAGTTAAAAAGGGGGAAAACATGCCATGCGACGTAGTATCTTATTCTTATTTATTATTTCAAATTTCATAATATGCGAAGTATTTATTTTCTCTGATGCCAACGGAAGTCCGTTACAGAGCAAAACAATACTTATAATAGATGAGGGCGTAACTAATTTACCAGTACCCCAAAATATCCAAAAATTTCAACTTAATGATCGAAGCATAAATTCCAATATCTTTTTAGAACAACCCCCTTTAAAAACTCCTCGTTCAGTGTTTCTGGGCAGTAATAACTTAATAAAAAGATCAAAATTAAAAACACAAAAAATAAAACTAAAGCAACCTACATTAAAGACCAAGAGAAAACCCAATCTAAGAAAATTATCGACTAAGAAAAATATAAGAAAACAAAAAATAAAGACTGATCGGCGGGTACTCGCAGATAATTTAAAGCCTTCAATTAAAAAAACGAAAATTACTAAAATAGCAAAAATAAATACTTTACCGGAAGTAAAGAAGAAAAAAAGTGCAGGCAAAAACTTGCCTGTTTCACCAAAAGCAATCGAGAGAAAACCTGTGCGAATTCTAGAAGCTCCGCCGCCGCCAGCAAAAACCATCGAGGCATTTGATAAAAAGATTACAAAAAATCAATCTGCTACAAAAAAGATAGAGAGCCCCCAGCAACTTGCAAGTATAAATTCCAAGGACGAAAAAAAAGGTGGCGCCAGATCGCTAATGTTTAACCAGGGAGGGGCAAAACTCTCAAACGAATCAAAAAAAGTTTTAGACTTATTATCTCTAACCTTCTCTAAACAAGCGAAGATAAGAATGCAGCTTTTAGCATATGCTGGTGAACCAAATTTAACTGCCAGCAAAGCAAGGAGACTCTCGCTTTCAAGAGCTTTGGCAGTTCGCTCTTATCTAATTAAAAAAGGCGTTCGAAGCACTCGAATTGATGTTAGGGCCTTAGGAAACAAAACTAACCTAGGGGCGCCAAATCGTGTTGAGCTAAAAATTATCAAAGATTAAATCTGACGAGAAAAAAAATAACATGAATCGACGAAAGCACATATTAAGAAATGTAATAAGGGGCTAGAAATGGCATCCCCGAGACGTTTTGTAATACGAATGATTTTATTTTTGGTCGCGGTTGGCCTTGTCTGTGGTTTATTGGCAGAACCGTTACATGAGGCTTTCATAGCAAATATGGGTCTTAATGGACTAATAATTGGTGTTTTATTACTCGGTATAGTGTATAATTTCAGGCAAACGCTGATGCTTTTTCCTGAGGTAGATTGGATTGAAAACTACCGTAAATCATTTCAATCCATCATACCCCAGAAACCACCTAAATTATTATCTTCAATGGCGACCATGCTTGGGGATCGAACCGATGGAATGAGCCTTTCCGCCCAATCAATGAGATCTCTATTAGACGGAATAGCGTCAAGACTTGACGAATCGCGTGATTTATCACGTTATAACATAGGCCTTTTGATTTTTTTAGGGTTACTTGGTACTTTTTGGGGATTATTGGAGACCGTAGGTTCAATTAGAAATGTAATTGATAATCTTTCAGTTTCTGTTGGTGATTTTAATATTATCTTCAATAATTTAAAATTGGGTTTATCAGCGCCATTATCTGGGATGGGAACCGCCTTTTCATCGTCTTTATTTGGTCTTGCGGGCTCGTTAATACTTGGCTTTCTTGATTTGCAAGCAAGCCAATCGCAAAATCGGTTTTATAATGATCTTGAGGAATGGCTGTCAGGGCTAACAAGGCTCTCTTCAGGTGGACGGTTAACAGACGTAGACCAATCAGTTCCAGCATACGTACAAGCCTTGCTAGAGCAAACTGCAGATAGCCTTGGAAGCCTTCAGCAGACGTTAAAAAGAGAGGGTGAAAGCAATATTCAAACAAATAAAAAAATTGGGGACTTAACGGAAATTCTTTCAAAACTCGGAGATCAAATGCGCACTGAGCAGACCTTAATGAGTGCCTTCTCTGAACAACAGGGTGATTTAAAAGCTGCCATTGAAATGATGCTATCTGCTAAAAATATCAGCGGATTTGACCAAGTCACTCAAGACCATATTCGCAATATAGATCTTTACATGGAACGATTGATTGAGGAATTGTCCTCATCTAGAACGGACCTAACAAAGCAAATAAGTAGTGAAATAAAATTACTAGCCCGTACAATAGCTGCTGGTAACAAAAATACCGGATAATAAGTATGACTTCACTCTCCCGCCGCAATCAAAATAGAATTGATATATGGCCTGGATTTGTAGATGCATTAGCATCACTTTTAATGGTAATTATATTTTTACTTATGATTTTTGTAATTGCTCAATTTTTCCTGGGAGAAGCATTGACAGGTAGCAATAAAGCCTTGAACAAACTCCGAGTCCAAACAAACGAACTTTCTGAATTACTAAGTCTAGAGCGAACCACCAATATTAAACTTAATGAAGATATCCAATTGTTATCAAGTAGGCTTTCCGAGTCGATCATTGATCAAGGAAAACAACAATTATTATTAAAAGAATTAACTATTCGGTCAGACATGCTAGCAGCAAAGGTCACAAATCTTGATGCTGATTTATTCCAGAGAGATAACCAAATTTCTTCGCAGAATGAAAAAATAACTAAACAAATTCAGGCGATCCAATTATTAAAAATGGAAACTCAGAAACTTATTGCTTTAAGGAGTAGTTTGGAAGAAAAAATTAAAAAATCACTTACTTTATTATCAAATAAAACTAAAACTATAGAGGATGAAAAGAAACTATCGTTAAAAGCGCGCGCTGAAATAGCATATTTAAATAGCCAAATTACAGTTCTACGAAATCAAATAACTAAAATAGCACAAATGTTAGATGATTCAGAGTTAAAGGCTAAAAATCAACAAGTGCGTATCACCAGCCTAGGTAAGAGATTAAACTCCGCATTAGCCAATAAAGTGCAAGAGTTATCGTATTATCGTTCCGAATTTTTTGGGAAACTCCGCGAGATTTTGGGTAACCAGTCTGGAGTGCAAATAGTTGGTGACCGATTTGTATTTCAATCAGAAGTTTTATTCACAACAGGGTCAGACAAATTAGGAAATGCCGGCAAAGCGCAAATGTCACAATTAGCGAATACACTTCAAAATATCATAAAAAAAATCCCCCCCAGAATAAAATGGATACTGAGAGTAGACGGTCACACAGATAATGTACCGATAAAAAGTCGACGATTTCCATCGAATTGGGAACTATCAACGGCTCGGGCGATTTCTGTTGTAAAGTTTTTAACTTCAAAAGGAATTAAACCAAATAATTTAGCAGCAACTGGGTTTGGCGAATTTCAACCTATCGATCCAAGAGCCGGTAAAATAGCAAATCGGAAGAATCGAAGAATAGAATTAAAACTAACTCAACGATAAATATCGTATTTTTTTAAAATTTGGCGCAAACACTCTGGATATTTCTCTCGTAAAATATTAAACCGCATAGCCTAACAGTTCTATGCAAAGCTTAAAATCGGAGTCCGTACTCTAGCGATGAAACAGCTTCGTAGGTACATTCTTAATTATAGGTTATTTACTAAAACCCATAAATTAAAATATCGAGAGAACAGGTATGCTGATACTATAAAATTATTATTTAATTACTTTCCTGCTTGCACCAGCATATCGCCTTGTTTATACAACTAAAGATCTAAAAGGAAAAAAAGATGAAAAAAGACATACATCCTGAATATCATGAAATAACTGTTCAAATGACTGATGGATCCTCGTATAAGACTCGTTCTACTTGGGGTTCTGAAGGCGAAACTATGAAATTGGACATTGACCCGAAGTCACATCCAGCTTGGACTGGAGAACATAGATTAGTTGACAGTGGTGGACAAGTTGCGAAGTTTAATAAGCGCTTTGAGGGCCTTGGAATAAAGAACGAATAACACCTGTAGAGTGGAATTTTAAATCCTCTTTCATTCTTCCCACTCAAAAAAAAAGGGACGCTTTTTTAAACTGCCCCGAAATCCCCGTCAAACCTGCACATCTACCTTTAATTTAGAGAACAGCAATTTACTTGGTAAGTAAATTCGCTAGAGTGTTATCTAGTCAGTTATACTTTTACAATATGTTAGATAATTATAGACATCAAGACAGAATTATTTTTGTGTAACTATTTTTTTTTAAAAAAATCTTTAGCTCCCTTTATTGCCTCTTGTTTAATTCTAATTTCTAGTTGAGCTTGCGTGATTGTTTGCTTAAGATCAATGATATATTCATGCAAATCTTCTACTGACATATTCTTTAATTTAATGGAGTTAGTGGTCTTTTTAATTAAGCTTTCTTCATCAAATTCCAAAATCAACCTCCTCTAATGTTATTATTTTAACCGTTTAGGTTGCGAAATTTATTACACTGAATATTTCTTCCTTAATATTTTTATCACGTCAAGGTTTGACGCAGGTGCTCCTCCTCCTTATAAAATAAAAGGAAACGGTTTTAAAACTTCAAAATCACAAATTTTATAAAAAAAGGAAGAAGGAAGATGGCCCAACCACTTATGCCAAAGGCAACAGCAGTTTGGTTAGTCGACAACACATCTCTAACATTTGACCAAATATCAGATTATTGTGGCTTACACATTCTGGAGGTACAGGCCATCGCTGATGGCGAAGTCGCTTCCGGAATGCAAGGTCTAGACCCAACAACTAACGGTCAACTTACAAAAGAAGAAATAATACGATGTGAAGATAACATCGAAAATCGTATTAAAATGGCAATACCAAGTAATCCAATGCCGAAAGCGAGACAAAAGGGTGCTAAATATACCCCAATTTCAAAACGTCAAGATAGACCAGATGCAATTGCTTGGCTGATACGAAGTTACCCAGAATTAAGCGATGCACAAATTTGCAGGTTAATAGGTACTACAAAGCAAACTATTAATTCGATTAGAGACAAAACACATAGAAGCTCGACTTCCATTAAACCCCAGAGCCCAGTCTACCTTGGTTTATGTGAAGGCGGCGATTTGGCAACAAGCATAAATAAAGCCCGCTTAAAATCCGGTTCCAATCATCAACAAACAGAACCATTACAACCAATAGAAATTACAAAAATATCGGAAGATAAAGTGAGTAACGACGAGAATGACGTTTTAGAGAAGTTTTCACAATCCAATCCTACAGCTGAGGAAATTTTTGGATCAGCGCCCAAATCAATTGAAGTGGAAGAGATAAATAGTGATGATATCTTTGGCCCCTCTAATACAAAAAAGGTTCAGGCTGAGGAATAAGGAAGCCTAAATTTTATTTTTATTATAGACCAATAACAAACGATAAAGATTAATCTAATTTAGCAATATCTCAAATAGCTACTAACTTTTTGAAATTCAAGTTTTTTTAAAAAATAAATAAATAATCGATATTTAATGCATTTCGAAAGCGAGAGCTGTCTATCCTGCAACAAGACAGTTGAATTTAGTTCTAATCGGCATGCTCAATAAGCGCTTCTTTCAAAACATTCAAATAGCTATGCAAAATAGTCACGTCATCAATAACCATTTGATTGGTATATGCTTCTAGATTTTTCAACGCTACAGAGCCCCGTTGAATAGAGTCTGTATTAGTTTTAGGAGCCAGCTTATCGCCAGAATAAAATAATATTGCCTGTTCAATTCGCTCAGCTTGAAGCTCACAATCTTTAATTTTATCACGTAATGCGTTCGAATGAAGGCCAAATTTTATGCCATTATTAGATTTCATTCGAACCCTCACTTTTCGTAAATCTGAAATCACTTCATTTTGCCATGGTTTTATCGTTCTAATAATTTCCAATAACTCTTCTATTTTTATTATTGGGTAGCCGGAGTATGCCATCCAACAACAATATAAAACTATATTTACATCAAAACCAAATTCGTTTTGAAGCTTAATACAAGCAATTCTAACATTATCATGCTTATAAAATTTATTCGAAAAATTCCATAGAGGATTATCTAGACTAAATTTCATCAAAATTCTTACTCTACCATTTTTTATTAAAGTGAATAATTTATAAAATACTATTATCGAAATGATTGGATAATTCAACTCTTGCATTGTCACTCGCTTCTCTCAAAACATCCAACGAATTTGAGCTAGCAGTAATTTCCAATAAACTCCATTTAGTATTAATCTGAAAACTCTTATCATTCAAAACAAACGGATTATTAGCCAATAACTCTCTGATTATTTTCATTTTTTCAACAACATCAGATTCTCTATATAAATTAAAAATAATGCCAAATTCAGTATTACTAATACTACCCATTATATTTAAATTCCCAATATTTTTTTTAATAATTTCAATAATATTTTTTAGAAAGTTAATTTCAAAATCATAGCCATGTTGCAACCAATAATCCTCACAATTAAGTACCTTAAAAAAAAGAAGGAAACTGGATTCCTCAGCCGCAGTCGCATACTTTATGGTATCTGCTAGGTGGATTTGAAATGCATGATAACTGCAAACAGAAAACATGGGATTTTCTTTCAGTAAACTCGCCAATATTTCTTCACGCCTGATACTAGCCTCAAGCTTCCATCTGATAGAGTCCATCTCAGTCAAAATTAAGGTCATCGCCTCAAGCACCTCTGGAGTAATAGATTCCATTGGAATACCCATAACAATGGCTGTATCCTTTATTTGATCGGTTGTTCGCGCTGGATGATTCTTCTGGTGAGAACCAGAGCTATAGTGCTGATTCTTATTACGTCTATTGGTTTGATTATTTGCATCTAATTCTTGAACTCGATAGTTATCAGACAACACTCGAATATCAGACATTCTATGCTCCTATTTTCAATAAAGAATTGAATTAAATTAATCAATTGCAGTCAATTTCTTTATATTAATTATAATAAATTTATTTAAACATACTTTTATTCGCTTTCTTAGACGAATAAAACTCCCACTGCTTGCGTTTATACAAAGTAATTTGATAATATCAGAAGTGATTTATAATTCAAAATACGGAGGAAACCTAACATGCAGTCAATTAAACCGATTGTAGGTATAATGATGGGTAGTCAATCTGACTGGACTACTATGAAGCATACAAAATTGACCCTTGAGAAATTAGGTGTTCCTTGTGAAGCAAAAATTATATCCGCTCATCGAACACCTTCTAGGCTGGTAAATTATGTCGAATCAGCTAAAGAGAGAGGTATATTAGTATTAATTGCTGGAGCAGGAATGGCTGCCGCTTTGCCTGGTGCGGTTGCGGCTTTAACACCCCTTCCAGTATTAGGAGTGCCTATGGAAGGCAAATTACTAGGAGGCCTCGATGCAATGCTCGCAATGGCACAAATGCCCGGTGGAATTCCAGTTGGCACGTTAGCAGTAGGCAAAGCGGGGGCAATTAATTCTGCAATTCTGGCAACAAGCATCATAGCTCTCAGTGACGAAAAAATTTCTGTTAATCTAGATAGATATCGCGCAAAACAAACAGCAAACGTTAATGAAGACCCCATTGATGAGATACAATAAAAATATAAACGACTTTTGAATAAAACGGGAAGACATCAAAAACCTAATATTTTAATGGACAATATTTTTAAGCAAATTTATTTTTTTAAACCCTTTTATAATTTTACTAAAAGACCCTAATTTATCGGTAAGAGCGCGCTTAATTCTCGGAATCATTATAACATCATTGATACGTCGTTCCAAAAATTTCCGCGTTGAGCGAAACTCATCATCATTGTCAGATAACCAGTATAAAATTGTCGATCCGTAAACGCCGGCTAGCAAGGCTCTCTTTGAATAATAATTATAATCAGTAGATTGATCTCCCGCCAAGTACCACATCTCATCAACGGCTTTAAAAGTCATTTGAAGAGCGACACTCTTATTACCCGGTAGCGATAAAAAGGAGAGAAGGCAGCGAATAGACTCTTTAAATGGCAAAATTAGCTCTAACCTGGTTTCGATTATAAATTTTATTTTTTCTCTTACCGGCATCACATCTATTGATGTATCTTTGAGAGTCTCACTCATTATCCGATCAAAATAAATACCGCAATGCCTCGCTGCATCAATCGGACCTTGAGAAAAAATAAATTCAATATCATCTGGATCCTTGTTAAGATCAGCAATACCAGACTTAAGCGCAGACCAACTCCAACCATCAAATGGGACGTGTTTGAGCATAGCCAACAACAATTCATCAGAGTCGCTCAAAGTATTCATTTTATGCATTTGGGTTCCTCAACATTTTATTATCAGATGACACTATTCGCCCTCTTTCTAATAACTCTATATTAGAATTTATTTCCTCCTGAAAGCCAAACATAGATAGGTCTGTAATTCGGAAGGGATATAATTTACCATCCAAATGATCACATTCATGTTGGACAACCCTTGCATGGTATCCTGAAGCTTCTCTTTCAAAGTACTTTCCATTTGCATCAAACCATGAATATTTAATATGAGAATATCTTTCCACCGCCCCCATCAAATTTGGAATAGATAGACAAGCCTCCCAGTCTCTATTTATCTTATCATTTAAAGGTCGAATTTCTGGGTTAATCATAATTGTTAACTCAACTTGATCTTTTTCATCTTCAATCCGACTTTCGGGTACAAAGAAAATTACAATTCTTTTCGAAACATGAACCTGAGGTGCTGCTAGACCAATGCCACCAACGTCTTCAAGTGTCTCAATCATATCACTAATAATCTTCTTTATTTCAGGATCCCCATAATCATCAACTTGTGATGCTATTTTCTGTAAGATAGGGTGACCTAGACGTGCAATTTTTAAAATAGACATTTGTGTAATATGCACTAAAAGAGCCTAAGAACCAATATTTTCATGAGAAAAATTAAGTTTTTGAGAAAAAAACATAAATAAACACGATAGAGCCCTTCACAGTTACTCGAGTTTGTGTTAGAAACCCCCACGTCATTTAAATATTTAGGAGTACATGGTACCGTGCATGTAACAGTTCGTGATAATAATGTGGATCAAGCGTTAAAGGCGTTGAAGAAAAAGATGCAGCGGGAAGGCGTTTTCCGCGAAATGAAACTTCGTAGATCCTATGAAAAACCTTCCGAGCGAAGAGCAAGAGAAAAAGCGGAAGCGGTTCGTAGATCGAGAAAGTTAGAAAGAAAACGTATAGAGAGAGAAGGTTTCTAGAACATATATAAAAACGAAAATAATAAAATAAAGTTATATATATTCTCTATCGACAGTTAAAATCCAAAATATGACAGCTAAAATCAAGATAGCATCAATATAAATTTTGCAAAACTCAAATAATGCAATTTAATATTCTTTATTAGGTAAGATGAATTAATAATAATCCAAGCAGTAATTAATATGTACATTGCTGGTAAACTATAATGTACTATATCTCCTGAGAGCAAAAATAGTCAAAAAAACTAGAATAAATACGATAAAAATATTTACAATAAAGCTCTAGCACCACCACAAACATTATCTTGGAAGACATTCAGTGTGAAGAAGTTCGAGACTGATTCTAGGCAATCAAACCACTATCTCTATTACCAATCAAAAAAAACATAAAAAGTGACGATTACTATAATCAGAGTATCCTGACCACATATCAAAATAAGGTATTAAAAAAATAAGAACTAGGAAATTATAAGTCTCTTAGGCTTTATCTATTAATTATTCCAGCATTGGTCTATTTTTTTATTTCCAAATTTTTTTTAATCAAGGGCCTGAACTATACTTTCAGTCATTGCTTTTGCATCAGCGAATAACATCATCGTATTATCACGAAAAAATAATTTGTTATCGACTCCGGCATATCCTGATGCCATAGACCGCTTTATAAACAATACCGTCCCAGCATTCTCAACTTCTAGAATGGGCATCCCATAAATTGCGCTCGACGGATCTGTTTTTGCTGCTGGATTGGTCACATCATTTGCTCCAATGACAAAAGCAACATCCGCAGTCGAGAATTCCGTATTAATTTCTTCTAGCTCAAACACCTCTTCATATGGAACATTTGCTTCAGCTAAAAGTACATTCATATGACCCGGCATTCTACCAGCAACTGGATGAATAGCGTATGCAACTTCAACACCCGCTCCCTTTAATAAATCACACATTTCACGAAGCGCATGTTGAGCTTGGGCGACCGCCATACCATATCCTGGCACTATAATTACCTTACTGGCATTCTTCATTATAAATGCTGCATCTTCGCCACTTCCAGATTTTATAGCCTTATCGATTCCACCACCGGCAACTGCAGTAGGTCCATCAACTTCTCCACCAAATCCGCCAAGCAACACGTTAAATATTGATCGATTCATGCCTTTACACATTATATAGCTTAAGATAGCACCGGAGGATCCAACCAATGCTCCTGTTACGATTAAGGCGGTATTACTAAGCGTAAACCCTATTCCACACGCTGCCCAGCCAGAATAAGAATTTAACATGGATACTACAACAGGCATATCAGCTCCACCAATGGGCAATATTATCAGAAAACCAAGAACGATTGATATTCCTATAATAATCCAAAAAGCTAGTTCATAATTGGTTTGAACAAGCCAAATAATTGATGCAACCAGTATAATGGACAAAACTGCATTCAAGGCGTGTTGCCCAGAGAAAACAAGCGGTGAACCTCCAAGAGTACCTTGTAGTTTACCAAATGCGATAAGTGAGCCTGAAAATGTAATCGCCCCAATAGCCGCACCGAGAGACATTTCAATCAAACTGGCACCCTCTATGTTTCCAAGCACACCGATCCCATAAGCCTCTGGAAAAAAAAAAGCTGCTATTGCAACAAATACTGCGGCCAAGCCTACCAATGAGTGGAATGCCGCGACTAATTCTGGTAAAGCAGTCATTTTAATTTTTAATGCCACGATCGTCCCGATGGCGCCGCCGACAATTACGCCAATAACGATCAAATCAAAACTTACAATTGTGGGCTCAAATACAGTTGTCAGTATCGCTATAACCATCCCCAGCACACCTAGAACAATCCCGGTACGCGCACTATCGGGAGAACTTAAACCTCGTAAAGCCATAATAAAACAGATAGCAGCAGCTAAATATGCGAACCCTGTGACAGTCTCACTCATTTATTTGTCCCCGACTTCTTTGGTTTTTTCTTAAACATGGCTAACATTCTATTGGTTACAATAAATCCACCAAAAATATTAATTGAAGCTAAAACTACAGCAATGAAACCCATAATTTTGGAAAAATTTAAATCCGCTGGACCTGCAGCAATTAGAGCTCCAACAATTATAACCGACGATACCGCATTCGTTACACTCATTAGAGGCGAATGTAATGCCGGTGTAACACTCCAGACAACATAAAATCCAATAAATACCGCTAGTACAAAAATTGTAAACATGAAAATAAAGGGATCACCAGTCGAAGTTTGATCAACCAAGTTTGTTGTTTGATTATCGATAGTCATTGCTCTTATTTCTCCTCAATTAAGGCTGGATGAACAATTTTCCCGTCCTTGCATATAAGTGTGCCTGCAATAATTTCATCTTCCCAGTCAATACTAATAGATTTACTCTCAGAATTTACTATTGGTGTAATAAAGTTTAATAAATTTTTTGCATATAGTTGGCTCGCATCCTCAGCAATCCGGCTCGGAATATTTGAATGACCTAATATTGTAACACCACCAACTTTAACAACTTCTCCCAATACGGATAATGGGCAGTTACCACCAGCCTCAACAGCCATATCAACTATAATTGATCCATCCCTCATTGAAGCTACCATTTCTTCAGTAATCAAAATTGGTGCTGGCCGTCCCGGTATTAAGGCTGTTGTTATAACAACGTCTTGTTTTTTTATATGCTCAGCAACAACATGTTTTTGTTTTTCTAAATATTCTTTTGGCATTTCTTTGGCATATCCGCCCTGAGTTTGAGCATTCTTTTCCATTTCTGAATCAACTTCAAGAAACTTACCTCCTAAACTCTCAACCTGTTCCTTAGTTGCAGGTCGAACATCAGTCGCTGTAACAACAGCCCCCATTCTTTTTGCAGTAGCAATAGCCTGCAAACCTGCTACCCCAACACCCATAATAAAAATTTTTGCTGGAGGGATTGTTCCAGCTGCTGTCATCATCATTGGATAAGCTCTACCTAATTCACCTGCAGCGTCTAAAACTGCTTTATACCCTGCTAAATTACTTTGAGAGGACAGTACATCCATCGATTGAGCCCTTGTAATTCTGGGCATCAAGTCCATCGCAAACGCTGTTACACCTGTCTTAGCAAATTCATTCAATCTATCTTTATTAGTCAGTGCAGAAAAATTAGCTATCACAATATTATTATTACCGTAGTATTTTAAATTATCTCCAGATTTCGAATCTGGTCCTCGAACTTTTAAAATAACATCCGAATCTTTTATCATTTTCTGTTGATCCGATGCAATTGTTGCACCTGCCTCGCTCAGCCTTTTGTCGTTAAAAGATGCACCTATACCTGCTCCAGTCTCGACAACAACATCAAAACCCATATTCATATATTTTTTTATAGAATCAGGTGAAATTGCCAACCTCATCTCATCGGCAATCAGTTCCTTTGGCACTCCTATTTTCATAGTATTTTCCTCAACGTCTGTTCTAACAAAATAAACATTCTATTAGTTCGCATCTCACACCGATTATATGCAAAATTTGAACGATCTTGCCAAGCGTTAATAATAATTATCATTTTTTTAAAATATTTTTATTCAATAAATTAAAGGAGAAAAACATAATACTAAATGATTGGATGATTCCACAACTCGCCTTAATTACGCTGGTATTTTAAGGTCCACTCGATTAAAAACTCTCTCTTGATTAGCCATTAATATTCCTTCATCAAAACCATCTATCAACTCATGAAACATTTGATGCCAATTTATCTTAGCATCCAAGTGTGTAAAGACTGAACCCAGGCCAATCGCAGCTCTGTCCATTAAAACAAATTCGGGTGGCGGCGCTACACCGCCTATTTTGTCTAATTCAACTCTAACCTTTTGCGCAACTTCTCGACCATAATCGCCATCTCCAGTTTGGATTGGCCGAATGCGGTCTTCAAGGAGTGGTGCATAAATAAATTTTGCCCAAATGTTTAGTATATCAATTTTTTCATTAGTTAAATTATCAAATCCCCAAGTTTCATACGCATGCACTCCAAGGTCGGGATTATTGTCAAGAAGTGAAAAGTAAAGATCTATTACACCTTTAACGAATGAAGGCTGGAACACTCTTATACAGCCAAAATCCATTAAATTAATCGATGCATCTTTTCGTATCGTATAGTTACCAAGATGAGGGTCTCCATGAATAACACCAAAATAATAGAGGGGGACATACCAAGCACGAAACATATTTAACGCTACTTTATTTCTAATTTCAATTTTAGAATTAAGGCGAATAAAATCTAATAGTGGCAAACCCTCTAGCCATTGCATACTGATTAACCTCTCACCACACAATTCTTCTACTAATTCCGGTACATTTACATTTTTAGTATTTTTAAGGATCTCTTGATAAAGCAGTATTTGTTTTGCCTCTCGTCTGTAGTCTAATTCTTCACGCAACCTTGCAGATAATTCATTATGTATCGCACTAGGATCTATCGCTTTATCATATTGCCGATAAATCTTAAAAATAAATTTTAATTGCTGTAAGTCTGCTTCAACTGCTGTTTGCATATCTGGATATTGTAATTTGCATGCAAGCTCTCGTCCGTCTAAGGTCTTGGCTTTATGCACTTGCCCGAGGGATGCTGCCGCAGAGGCTTTCTGATCAAAAGCAGAAAATCTCGATAGCCAATCTCGACCAAGTTCACCAGCCATCCGACGTTTTACAAAATTCCAACTCATTGCTGGAGCATTAGATTGCAACTCTAATAACTGCTCAGAATATTCGGGTGGTAGAGCATTTGGAATCGTCGCAACAATCTGAGCCACCTTCATAACGGGTCCCTTCAATCCGCCGAGGGCTTCTTTCAAGGCATTAGCGTGATCCTTGCGGTCAATTTTAACCCCTAAATAACGTTCACCAGCTAATTTGGCAGCTAACCCACCAAACGTCTTGCCTACCTTTACATAACGGCGTGCGCGCCCCCCTATTGAATTTTTTTCCATTACTTTGACTAAAATGCCTTTTCCAACTCATCGATAAATCCATCCACAACGTTCAATCCACGTTGCCAAAAATCTGCATCATTCGCATCCAAGCCGAATGGCTCCAATAATTCTTTGTGACGCAACGTTCCCCCTGCCTTTAACATATTTGTATACTTCTCTTTAAATCCTGGATGCCCTGTTTCAAACACATTATACAATGAATTTACGAGACAATCACCAAACGCATAGGCATAAACATAGAATGGCGAATGAATAAAGTGTGGAATATAACTCCAGAAATATTTGTAATCACTGTCGAAACGAAAAGCTGGCCCTAGACTCTCTTTTTGAATTGCCATCCAAATTTCTCCCAACCTATCCGCACTTATTTCGCCTTGAGCTCGTTCAGAATGGACAGCTTCCTCAAAACTATAAAAGGCTATTTGTCGTACAACCGTGTTCAACATATCCTCAACTTTAGATCCAAGCATCACTTTTCGATTTTCCTCGTCAGATGCAGCATCCAGCATTCCTTTAAAAGTTAGCATTTCACCAAATACTGATGCGGTTTCAGCTAAAGTTAGAGGCGTATCACTCAAAAAATGTCCCTGCGGAGCCGCCAAAACCTGATGTATACCGTGTCCTAGCTCATGCGCCAGCGTCATAACATCCCGTGTCTTCCCATGGAAATTCATCAGGATATATGGATGTACTGACGGAACTGTAGGATGTGAAAATGCACCAGAGTCTTTTCCGACCCGTGGATCAGCATCAATCCACCCATTATCGAAAAATTGCTGAGCGATATCTCCGAACTTTGAATCAAAATTATTATAACTGGAGAGAACCGTTTTCTTTGCCGTGTCCCATGAAATTCTTTCGTTATTTGCATTCGGTAAAGGGGCGTTGCGATCCCAATAATCTAGACGATCAACGCCCAGCCAATTAGCTTTCAGCGTATAATAGCGATGCGATAAATTTTTATAGTTATTTTTTACTGTTTGAACTAACGAATCCACGACTTCATCTTCAACTTGATTTAATAAATTTCTTCTTGAGACGGGCCTTTTAAAATTTCGCCAACCATCTTCGACTTCCTTATCTTTAGCAAGAGTGTTTGTTATCAACGATAATGTTCTTGCATTAAACTCCAATTCTCCACTAAAAGCTTTTGCAGCTTTCTTCCTTACCTGATTATCTGGATCTGCCATTCGCGACATGATTTCACTGTTCGTTAATTCGGCCCCATCCAATTTAAATTTCATATTAGCCATTGTTTCATCAAATAACCGTGACCACGCGTCTCTGCCTGTTACTATTTTCTCATGCAGTATTCGTTCTATTTCTGCAGTTAGTTGATGAGGTTTTTCTCTTCTAATATTGTCTAACCAAGGCTCTAATCGCAAAATTTCGCTATTCTCTTTAAACCCATCTATTTCCTTATCACTCAACTTATTTAATTCGAGTTCAAAAAAAATAGTCTCAGTAGTAATGGAATTCACTTTTTCATTAACATTCTGATAAAAAACGGCAATTTGCGAATCTTCTGAATTGCCTGCAAATACAAGCTGAGCAAAAGACAAAACTTTTGATAAAAGTTCACTTAAAGCCTCGTATTCGCTCAATGATTTGGCGCCTTCTAAAGCATCTAGTTTTCTAATTTTTCCCGAATAACGGCTGTTGAACTCAATAGACTTCTTCAGAGCATAATCTAAATCATTAAAAATTTGGGGATCGTCTATTCCAGCATAAAGGTCTGATAGGTCCCATGCGGGAGAATAATCAGTTGAAGAATTATTATTCATAATTTAGGGTTCCACTCTACAATAGATAATAAGATAACAATGGTTCAACATATTATACGATATAGCGTTATTGTGCAGATCACATAACGCATAAACAAGCCATTTATTAGATCTAATTGTACTAATTTATTGGGAGCATTTTATGAATTCAGGGTCCAGTTTAATATTAATGTTTATGGAACAAGCAAAAAATATAGGGAATAAGCCTTTTTTATGGTCAAAAAAAGACGGTGCATACCAAACTACCACGTGGCAGGAGGCAGCAAAAATTGTTAAAAACATTGCATATCAATTAACAGAGTTAGGCATAAAAAAGGGAGATCGCATAGTCTTATGTGCCGAAAACAGGACTGAATGGGTTTTATCAAATCTCGCAGTTATGGCGTCAGGTGCTATACCAGTGCCAGCTTATACGACTAATACGGTAAATGATCATTCACATATTCTAGAAGATTCTGGTGCTAAAGCTGCTATCTTTTCTAATCATAAAATACTAAAAAATTTACTGCCAGCGGCTGAGGGAAATAAAGGCGTAAAGTTCTTAATATCAATTGAAGAACCCTCAAAGATTACAAATTCAAAAATAGACATTCATTCATGGAAACTGCTCTCAAAATCGACGAAAGATAAACACTCCTTAGTCGATAAGATAATTTCTGAACTTACAAGAAATGACATAGCCATTATAATTTATACATCAGGCACAGGCGGCGTTCCTAAAGGCGTTATGCTACCTCACCGAGCCATTATCCATAATTGTCAAGGTGCTTTTGATGCGATACAAGAATTGGGGTTAGAAGATGAGATCTTTTTATCTTTTTTGCCACTCTCTCACTCTTATGAGTATACTGCAGGCTTATGGTTTCCCATTTATATTGGCGCACAGATTTATTTTTCAGAAGGATTGGATCAATTATCAAAGAATATGGGTGAAGCCCAACCGACGATAATGACAGCTGTCCCAAGATTATACGAACTTATGCACGCAAAGATTACAAAAGGTATTAAATTAAGTGGTGGATTAAAAGAAATTATGTTCCTAAAAACCCTTGAATTAGGTACAAAAAAGTATCACAAGGTCAAAGCTTTAAGTCTACTTGAAGTTCTTTTAGATTATTTGTTAGATAAAATAATTAGAGATAAAGTCCGAAAGAATTTTGGAGGTAGACTGAAAGTGCTTGTTTCAGGTGGTGCACCTCTAAACACCGATATTGGAATTTTCTTTACAGCTTTGGGTCTCAATCTTCTTCAGGGTTACGGACAAACAGAGTCAGCACCAGTAATCAGTGTAAATCGTCCAGGGCAGGTAAAAATGGAGACAGTTGGAACACCTTTACTCAATACCGATGTAAAGATCGCTACTGATGGAGAAATTCTCGTCCGTGGTGAGCTACTTATGACAGGATACTGGAACAATCAAGAAGCAACCAAAAATACGATTAAAGATGGTTGGCTTCATACTGGTGATATTGGAACAATCGATGAAAATAATTTTATTGAAATCACTGATAGGAAAAAGGATATTATTGTAAATTCAGGTGGAGACAACCTATCACCGCAACGCGTAGAGGGTTTTTTAACTTTAGAGCCTGAAATATTACAAGCCATGGTATATGGAGACAAGAAATCACATATTGTTGCGTTAATAATCCCCGATAAAGACTTTTTGAACGAATGGGGAGAGAAAACGGGAAATGACGCCAATATTAAAACGCTTGACGAAGATGAATTTCGTAAAGAAATAAGTGCCGCCGTAGAACGCGTAAATAACAATCTTTCGGTAATTGAGAAAGTTCGACGTTTTCATATATCATTCGACGAATTTACTGTTGAGAACGAAATGATTACACCGACATTAAAAGTCAGAAGACATAAGATTATAGAGAAATATCGCAGTGAGCTTGAAAACTTATACTTGAATAAGAGTTAGAGACTTATCACAAAAGCGATTAGAACTGGCAAACAAACAAACGTAAGTAGAGTAGATGTTACAACTAATGCAGCTACGCTATCAGGATCATTATTGTATTTCATTGCGAGCATATAATTAAAAACAGCAGCAGGCATTGAGCACTCTATGATAACTACACCCCTTGCAACACCATCTAACTGAAAAAAGTTACTAATAATTAAGCCAACACCAAACCCCATTAACAATCTTAACGAGCTTAATAATAAATTTCGGGTGAAATTATTAACTTTTATTTTAGCTAGAGATGCTCCGAGCGAAATCAACATTAGAGGAATTGCGAATTGTCCATAAATTAGAGCTGTATCCTTAATCCACTCTGGTAATACAGCCTCAGTAATCATTACAAATAAGGCGACCAGAACCGAATAAATAATTGGATTTTTAAAGAGCACACTTATTGAAAACGAGCCTGATGCGATGGCCAAACCAAACGTGAATTGCACCAGCGTTACTATTGTATAAATAATTATTCCGAACACTAGACCTGGCTCGCCAAATGTTAAAAAACATAATGGTAAGCCAACATTCCCAGTATTTGGAATTACTATTGCGGCTAAATAAGTTCGTTGACTTAGTCCTGCGATTTTTAATATTAAAGTGCTAATAACAAAAAATATTAGCAGGGCTATAACAGTTACCATAGCAATCTCAGCAAATGCTCTCGGATCTACATCTAACCTTGTTAAGGTTGAAAATATAAGGAGAGGTGTTCCAATATTAAAAACTAAGCTGGTAATAAATTCTTGGTCAAAAGATTGGCCAGAACGTACCCATAAATAACCGCATCCGACACCAAAAAAAACCGGGATAATGATTGAGAATAATTGTGTTATCATTACAACGCCTTGCAGTATTTACTGAGAAACTGATTTCTGTCTTTATTTGACAAGAATAGAATCAAGTGACTTTAACAATCCTCAATACGTTTGTTGCGCCGGGTGTTCCGAAAGGTACGCCAGCAGTAATAACCAAGGAATCTCCTTTGTTTGCAAATTCCGACTGACGGGCAACTTTAATCGCACTTTCTACGACATCTGGAAAATCTTCAAAATAAGATGTTTGTGCTGGGTGCACCCCCCAAAGTAACAACATTTGCCGAGCTATGCGCAGATCAGGAGTTAACCCTAAAATAGGAACATCTGGACGTTCCCGTGCGGCTCTTAAAGTTGTCGACCCGGTCTTAGTAAAAGTAACAATAGCGCTGGCATCTATTGTATGAGCCACTTGCTTGGCTGCAACAGTAATTGCATCAGCATCGGTAACGTGAGTGCGATCAAATTCCACGTTTTGCATTGATTTATAGTGATCGTCGTTTTCCACACTCATAATAATACGGTTCATTATAGCTACAGTTTCAATAGGGTAATCTCCGGTTGCGGTCTCAGCAGATAACATCACGGCATCAGCTCCATCAAAAACAGCAGTTGCAACATCAGATGCCTCCGCGCGGGTAGGAGTGGGCGAAGAAACCATACTTTCAAGCATCTGCGTCGCGACAATAACCGGTTGACCTTCAATTCTAGCTGATTGAATTATTTTTTTTTGCAGGCCAGGAACATCTTCGGGTGGAGCCTCTACACCCAGATCTCCCCGCGCAACCATGATAGCATCCGAGAGTGTTATAATTTCCTTTAAATATTTTATGGCCAACGGTTTTTCAAGTTTTGTTAAAATACCGACCCTATCCCCGATAAGCTGGCGAGCCTCAACAATATCTTGAGGCCTTTGAACAAAAGATAACGCTACCCAGTCTATCTCCATTGTTGAAATAAACTTAATATCAGCAAGATCCTTTTCAGTAAGCGCAGACATTGGTAACTCGGCATTTGGTATATTAAGGCCCTTATTGTTTGATAGGTATCCTCCAACCAGCACAATAGTCTCTAATTTATTATCACTCTTTTTTTTGACAATTAATTTAAGTTTACCATCATCTAGTAATAGTTCGGTTCCAATATTCAAAGAAGGATAAATCTCTGGATTGGATATCGAGACACGGCTACTATCTCCAAGTATATTCTTTTCAGAATCCAAAATAAATTTTGAACCCTCAACTAAAAGAATTTTATTGTTTTTAAATTTAGAAACACGTATTTTAGGTCCTTGTAGATCTGCTATTATTCCAACAGGATGATTATAATCTCGCTCTAAATTACGAATCATATCAATACGGTTTTTATGTTCTTCGTGAGTACCATGACTGAAATTTAACCTAAAGATATCTACTCCGGTTTCAAACAAGCTTCTAATAACCATCTCTGTATCGCTAGAGGGGCCCAACGTAGAAACTATTTTTGCTGACCGTAATCGCCTCATAGTGTTAACCCATCA
>JADHRD010000102.1 GCA_016777585.1 Rhodospirillales bacterium
GTTTGTTATTGCAATAAGTGATGATATCAACCCTGAAAATGCGGACGCAGTTTTTTGGTCTTTAGCATATCGTTCTAACCCCATAGAAGATGTTGAGATTTTAGCTCATCGAGACCGAGGTCATGGGCCCAAAAGCAAAACAAAGACTGAAGACTCTACAATGTTAATTGATGCAACTTTAAAAGGCGAGATGCCTCCGTTAGCGTTACCAAAACAGCAGTATATGGAAGATGCTAGAGTTTTATGGGATAAGCTTGGCTTGCCTTCCCTGAAGCCAGAGACGCCATGGCATGGTTACTCAATGGGCGATTGGTCAGAAGATTGGGATAAAATTGCGAAGCGCGCTGCAGAGGGTGATTATTTAATTAACGGATTACGTTCGGCTCAGATGAAACAAAAAAATATTAAACCTAATACCCCAGTTCGTAGCGTTAAAAATGATTAAGAACATTTCAGATGGTTTAATTGGTCGACCAGTTTCTAGGAAGGAAGATACACGTCTTTTGACAGGTAAAGGTCGTTTTACAGATGACTTTAACCTCGAAAATCAAGCATATGCTGTTATTGTACGGTCACCATATCCCCATGCGGTAATTAAATCTATTGAGATAGAAATAGCACAGAAGATGGTGGGTGTTTTAGGTGTTTATACTGGCGAAGATTGCGTGCTAGATGGATTGTCAGAAATACCTCATAGTCCCTTACCCAAAACTGATAATGATCTAAAACTTCGAGCCCCTGACAATAAAGAAGTTTTTATTGGTCCCCATATGCTGCTTCCTTGCGATAAGGTTAGACATGTGGGTGAGGCTATCGCGATCGTTATAGCTGATAACAGGAATCAGGCTTTAGACGCAGCGGAGACAATTCAGATTGATTTTGAGGTATTGCAATTCAATCTTGACGGTTTAAAGGCTGCTAATGGCGAAGCCTCGCCTGTTTGGGATGAGTTGCACTCTAATACATGTATTGATGCAACGTTTGGTGATGTTGCAGAGACTGAAAGAATTATCGCTGCCGCCAAGCACGTTGTTAGCGCGGAATTTTACGTTGACCGAGTAACTGGTGTGCCAATTGAACCTCGCGCAGCTATCGGGTCTTTTGATAAAGAAACTGAGAGATATACGATCTATGCTGGGAGTGGAGGAGCTGTTAGGCAGAAACATGAATTAGCTTACGTACTAGGAGTTTTACCCGAGAAAGTAAGGATTTTATCATATGATGTAGGTGGTAATTTTGGGACCCGAAATCGAGTGTATGTGGAGTTTGGTTTGGTAGCTTGGGCAGCAAAGAAAATTGGCAGGCCTGTCAAGTATATATCTGATCGGAGCGAATCATTTGTAAGTGATTACCAAGGGCGGGATCTTTATTCTAAAGTGCAATTAGCCCTTGATGAAAATGGTTCTTTTTTGGCTATGCGGGCAGATAACATAAGTAATGTAGGGGCAAGGGCTGTTTCTTTTTCACCATTGGGAAAGGGTTCAGCATTAATATCGGGATCCTATCGTATTCCGGTAGCGTGTATTAGAGCTCGTGCCGTGTTTACAAATACTATTCCAACACAAGCCTATCGGAGTTCGGGACGTCCCGAAGTGACATATGTGATTGAACAATTAATAGAAAGAGCTGCTGATCAAGTTGGAATAAATGTTCAAAAGTTGAAAAAAATTAATTTAATAACTCAGCAAGAAATGCCGTACACTAATCCGATCGGACTAACTTATGATAGCGGGGATTACCATGAAAGCGTCAAGTTAGCAAAACAAATTGCCGATTGGGATGCGGGAGATGAACGACGAGAGATATCAAAGCAAAAAGGGAAACTTAGAGGTATAGGTTTCGCAAACTATGTAGAATCATCGATTGGTTCACCAGTTGAGCAGGCCGAAGTGTATATTAAGCCTGATGGAATAGTTGAGCTGGTTATAGGAACACAGCCATCAGGGCAAGGACATGAAACAAGTTTTGCTCAAGTTGCAGCTGATTGGCTTGGTTTATCATTAGATCAGATAAAAATAATCATAGGTGATACGGATATAGTTAAAATCGGTGGCGGGTCTCATTCAGGCAGATCAATGCGTATGGCTGGCACTGTTATTGTAAAAGCGTGTGATGAAGTAATTGAAAAGGGTCAAAAGTTAGCAAGTCAATTTTTAGAGGCTTCTATAGCTGATATTGAATTTTCTAGTGGGGAGTTTTTAGTTAAGGGCACGGATAGTAAAATTAGCCTATTTGAAATAGCCAGTAACCTAAAAAAGTCCAAAAATGGAGGATTCCAATCTAGTGATCTAGATGTCGTAAAAAGTAATGAGATGCATACTCCAGTGGTTCCAAATGGATGCCATATTTGTGAAGTTGAATTAGACCCAGAGACTGGAGAAATTGAAATTGTCAACTATGTCGCGGTGGATGATGTGGGTAGGGCAATCAATCCAATGATAGTTCACGGGCAAACACACGGTGCAATAGTTCAGGGATTGGGACAGGCTATGCTGGAACGTTGTGCCAATGATCTAAAGAATGGACAAATTATATCTGGATCTTTAATGGACTACGGCATTCCAAGGGCAGGAGATGTTCCGCATTTTAACGTCGAGTTGAATGAAATATACTCGCCAACAAACCCTCTCGGAATTAAGGCGGGCGGCGAAGGTGGTACTACATCGGCTCCGGCTGTTTACATGAGCGCAGTTATTGACGCACTTAAAGTGTATGATATCAGAGCATTAACAATGCCGGTCACACCTCATGTTATTTGGCAAGCGATACAAAATACTAAAAAGTTTAATTCTTAAAACTGGGATCTAACCTTTCAGCAAGTCGCATGATGGCAGGCCATGTACGATCACCGAACGGTTTGTTTTTCCTCCTTTCCCACATTTGATTAGCTGTTAAAATAGCTATATCTTTAGGGATTTCCCTGTATTTTTCTCCCGTTGATAGTACTTTAATGTGAACATCACAGGCCTTAATTAGCCTCTGCATTAATGTAAAGGCTTCTCCTATTGTTCGCCCCACCGTCAAAAGTCCATGATTTGCAAGAATAAGGGCAAAATTATTTTTAATATCTTGCACAATTTGCTCACCTTCATTTTTAGTATCGGGCATTCCTTTAAATCCATGTAAGCCAACTTTGCCGTATAGAGCGCAAGCATTCTGATCAAAGAACTTTAACCCTTCTGTCATGGCTGAAACAATTACTCCAGAGGCTGGGTGGATATGAAAGACACATTGTAAATCTTTCCGTTCTTTCTGAATTTCAGTATGAAAACTTTGTCCAGATTTAGCTAAACTTAGAGCTGAATCTGATAAAATGTTATAGTGTATATCTGCTTTAATAAGGCTCGATGCAGTAATTTCATCCCATCCCAATCCAACAGGATTCATAACAAATGTATCTGGCTCACTAGGAATACGGGCAGAAATATGATTATTAATTGTTTCATTCCAACCGTAATAATATGCTACTCTGAATGATGCTGCTAGATGTTTGCGAATTAGCCATTCATCTTCACTAACCTTGCCATATAGAGACGGTATATTGAGCATAAATATAAACCTCTTGATTAAAGAATTATAATTTTAAAAGTTTACTTCAATACATAGTTTCTAAAATTAATTATAAGGATGCCAGATGCTCCGACGCATTAAAATAGGGCAAATTATCTTGTGAAGAACAGCCAATCATTGATACTCGTTCTGCAATTTTAATTGCTTTTTGGTATTTTCTCTCGCATTCAGCTTTGCCATGATTTTCAAAAACCTCACCACAAAGAGAAATCCCATAGTTCGCCTTTAATGCGCCTATCTTTTTACCAGAAAACATTCCATCTGCGATATATGATAAATTGAAATCATCTTGTTTAATAATCTGAATTTTATTTTCAACTAAATAACCCCTTATGTGAGCCTCAGTTGCAAGAGCGATATCCCAATACTCTGACTCTGATTGTGTAGCATCAGCAGATACTTTCTGGAATGCCAAACAAAATACAAGGAAAACCTGTTCTTTTGGCTCCGCAGTTTTCCATGCCGTTTGTCCTAGACTATTCCATATTGAGAGATTCATCTCGCTATAAATTGTCGGGATACGCTCGAAAAATAAATTATGTAGTTTATTCTCGTTCAATGAAGTATCTAATTTTTGCTCCTTATAGATATCTATTGCGGCATATGTATTACAAATAGGACAGGCATCATTTTCGTACATTTCTTTTTTGTACATAAGTGAACATCGTGTTCCGTTTGGCAGCTCATTTTTGCAGAGTAAATAAATTTCATTATCAGTTTCATCATCCTGTTGTTGACCAATCCAGTTAAATCGATTCATAAATTGCATATATGATTTTCGATGGCTCCATAAACTCCATTCCAATTTTTCCACTGGTCCAAAGGTGCTCCAGTTGGAGCTGACATCAATGACAATGCATCTATCTTTTCCGGGGGCTGAGCGAAGTCCTCTTCCCACCGATTGACCCCATAGAACTTTTGATAGTGTGGGTCTTAAATGAACGATAATATTACAGTGAGGGTTATCCCACCCTTCGGCAAGGACACCCACAGACACCATGGCTTCTATATTCCCTTCCTCGTGCTGTGCTAGCAACTTCATTCGTTCCTTTATTGGTGTCGCAGCAGTAACGATTGCTGCGTTAATGCCGGCGTTTTGAATTATTTCCAATGTTGCTTCGGCAACGCTTATATCTGCGCAAAACCAAGCCGAAATTGGATTGGAAGATAGTTTTGATCTTTCTTCTTTATAACTCCATATGGCATAGTCAATCATTGAAGATTTTATTATCGCAGGAGCAAGGGCAGTCACAGGAAAATCACCAGAACTGATATCTATCTTATCAAGATCAAGGTCATGAACAAAATGACTTCGATAAACTGGTTTAACCAAAACTCCTTCCTTGATTAAATCCTCGATATTTGCGCAATCTATAATTGTGTCAAAAGCTAAATTCAGTTGATCTCTTTGATCGCCTGTTCTTCGCTCTGGTGATGCTGTAAGGCCTAGAAATTGAGCTGTTTTTTTCCCTTGAGTGTTAAAAGCATCAATAATTTTTTTATATCCCCTGCCATTAGGCGAAACTCTATGAGCTTCATCGACAATTATTAAGTCGGCTTTTGGGATAGCATCAGACAAAACATTTTTAGCGCGCATGTTTGTTGATAGTAAAACATCGTAATCTTCAAAAGCGGGTCCAGTATCTGATACTGTAAGTTTTCGGACAATGTGTTTTTCTTTAAGTGCTTTTTCTAATTGTTCGAGCAATACCAATCTATGGCATAAAACAATAATTTTTTTATTTTTATAAAAACGCTCGATTAGCTCGCTCGCTAGCACAGTTTTGCCCGCTCCCGTTGGAGCTTTTAATATAAACTTATTATGTTGTTTTATTATTGACGGATAGCGATCAATAATCTCTTGTTGCCAATTTCTTAGATTCATTAGTTTCCCATTCTATTGGTACTTAGTCTTATAATCTTCACCATTAACCGTATTTTTAACATATATTCTAATCAGAAAAAACAGGGTCTATACGTTTACTGAATAAATCTCAAGTTCTAGATTACGATATATAAAGTCAATTCTTTGTAGTAGGATTAATTAGTATTTCATTTGAATCCTGAATATTTGTGAATTTCACTAAGTCTTTTTCTATCTTTATCCTTTTGTTTGCAAATAATCGAATTGCAAATGGGTAAAGTTTATGCTCCGTATCTAATACCCGTTTTGCTAAGGTTTTTGAAGTGTCATGTTGATGCACTGGAACTGCTGCTTGTAAAATAATTGGTCCTTCGTCCATCTCCGAACTGACAAAATGAATTGTGCAGCCAGAAAATTTAACGCCGCACTCTATTGCTCTTTGGTGAGTGTTAAGGCCCTTGAATGCAGGTAACAGAGAAGGGTGTATATTAATTAGCCTTTCTTTCCATGAGCAAACAAACGTATTGGTAAGGATGCGCATAAAACCAGCTAAACAAACAAGTTCGACATTAGCCTCTATGAGCGCTCTATTAATATTCTTTTCAAACTCTGAGCGGTGTTTAAAATTTTCATGCTCAATAACCTTGGTTTTAATATTAGATTTCTTAGCTCTGACCAATCCATAGGCATCAGTTTTATTGGAGATTACAATCGCCAGTTCTGCGGGGAAATTTGAGTCCTCACAAGCATTTATAATAGATTGTAAATTGCTTCCATTCCCAGAAATTAGAACTCCGATTCTTAGTTTAATATTTTTAGTCAAGACGTTAAAACTTCTCTTCTACTCAATCATGAACAACAACCGACTCATTGTTATCTCTTTGCACAACTTCCCCTATCGGGATGACACTCTCTCCATTTTCGATCAGTATTTGTTGAATATCCGAAGCATGGTCTGGAGAAGTAATTAGTACCATGCCTATTCCGCAATTAAAGGTCCGCATAAGCTCTTTTTTAGCTATATTTCCTGTTGAAGCTAACCATTGAAAAATTTCAGGTATTTCCCAAGCTTTTGAATAGAGGTCTACTCCTAATCCGTCACTCAGAATACGGGGGATATTATCTAGGAGGCCACCACCAGTAATATGAGCTAATGCCTTCACTTTCCCAGTTTCTATCGCTTTTAAACAGCTTTTTACGTAAATTTTTGTTGGTTTGAGCAAGGCTTCCCCTATCGTTGGAGAGTCGTCGAATGGCGATATCTGTTCGATTTTCATTTTTTTGATCTCTAAAATTTTATGCACAAGTGAGAAGCCATTTGAATGCAAACCATCAGATAATAGACCGAAAACAACATCATTTTTATTTAAATCATTAGATGGAAGAATATTCTTTCGCTCTACTGCTCCGACGCAAAAGCCAGCAAGATCGTATACTCCAGGCTCGTATAATCCTGGCATCTCTGCTGTTTCTCCACCCAGCAAACAAACATCAGCTTGCAAACAAGCTTTAGAAATACCTTTGATAACCTCGGTAGCCTCTATGTTATTAAGCTTTCCAGTTGCAAAATAATCAAGAAAAAATAGAGGTTCGCCTCCTTGAACAATAATATCATTAACGCACATCGCTACTAGGTCAATGCCAATGCTGTCATGTCGCCCCATTTCTTGCGCTATTTTCAGTTTTGTTCCTACACCATCAGTTGCAGATATCAAAATTGGATCTACAAAACCTGCAGCTTTGAGATCAAAGAGACCACCAAAACCGCCTATTTTTCCGAGCGTGCCGGAGCGATGAGTCGATGCCGCTATCGGTTTAATTTGATTTACTAATGCATCACCCGCATTGATATCAACGCCTGATAATTTATATGTAAGACCGACATTATCTGTGTCATCATTTATACTATTTTTTGGAATTTTTTTCCCCTTTCTGATCAAAATACTTTCGCCTTTGGAGTGACGTGGTAGATTACCGAATAATAACAACCAATAAAATACTTCATCTTAGGCTGAATGCAATGACATCAATTTCTGACTTTGAGG
>JADHRD010000103.1 GCA_016777585.1 Rhodospirillales bacterium
ATTACTTTAATACAGGGTTATGGTTGTTTATTTTATTACAATAATATAAGACCTAATTAATGTTAACATGATACCTTATAGAAAGGTTATCTTACTAGTAAAATTTTAAGGATTATTATAATGTCGGATCAAATACGTGCCTCACATATTCTCATTAATCATGCCGATGCTCCCCAAGCAAATACAGAATTATCAGCTGAAGATGCAATGACCCAAATACTTGCATTGAAGTCAGAAATTGAAGATGGCAAACCCTTTGCGCAAGCAGCCAGTGAAAAATCTAATTGCCCTTCTGCTCAAAAAGGGGGAGATCTTGGTAGCTTTGGAAGGGGTGCAATGGTACCTGAGTTCGATAAAGCTTCGTTTGAACTAGAAATAGGCGCTGTGAGCGACGTTATAGAAACAGTTTTTGGCTACCATTTAATTTATCGAACTGAATAATTTTAAAAACTGCTGCTACGTTAAATTTAGCTAATGACTGGTAATAGATTGAGTATAAGTTTTGGACAGTAAATGAGGTCATTAGGAACTGATACTAAAGATAACAATTACAGTCGTGATGATATAAAAACGTTAAAAACCCTTGTGCCATATTTATGGCCAAAAAATGCTATGGAGATGAGAGTGCGGGTTATTCTCGCACTTTTTCTTTTAGCTCTCGCTAAGGGTATCAACGTCTATGCACCGATACTCTATAAGCTTGCAGTAGATGAAATATCGATGAAGACAGAAACGATTATAGTTGTTCCTGTCGCAATTTTAGTAGCTTATGGCATTGCGAGAACTCTAGCCCTCGCTTTCGGCGAACTCCGAGACGCTTTATTTGCAAAAGTAGCCCAACGGGCCATACGTCAAGCCGGTCTCAAAACTTTCCGACATCTCCACAAACTTGCAATGCGCTTTCACCTAGACAGACAAACAGGGGGACTATCGCGCTCGGTCGAACGAGGAACAAAGGGTATTGATTTTCTCTTAAATTTTATGCTTTTTAATGTAATTCCGACCCTGCTTGAGATTCTCTTGGTTTGCGCAATACTATGGGGTCTGTTTAATTTCTGGTATGCATTTGTCACATTAATCACAGTTGGGACATATATATCGTGGACGGTTGTGGTTACTGAATGGCGTCTCAAATATCGCCGACAAATGAACAGAATGGATGGGGAGGCAAATACCAAAGCGATCGACTCATTATTAAATTACGAGACTGTAAAGTATTTTAATAATGAAAAACATGAAGCAAGCCGTTTTGATGCAGCGTTAAAGTCATATGAATCATCAGCCATAAAAAGCAAAGTCTCGCTATCCTATTTAAATATTGGGCAAGGCGCTGTTATTTCTATTGGAATGACTATTTTAATGATTATGGCAGGCTTCGGTGTAAGAGATGGTAATTTAAGTATTGGTGACTTTGTTCTTATTAATAGTTATCTGATACAATTATTCCTTCCTCTTAATTTTCTTGGATTTGTATATAGAGAGATCAAACAATCTCTTACCGATATGAATGAAATGTTCAAGCTATTAGAACAAGAAACGGAAATAGATGACCTTCCAAACGCGCCTGATCTAAAATTAGAACATGGGGAGATTAGTTTTAAAAATGTTGAATTTTATTACAACAAAAAACGAAATATTATTAACAATATATCATTCACGATAAAGCCAGGTAACACAGTTGCGATAGTTGGCTCCTCTGGCTCAGGCAAGTCAACAATCTCGCGTCTTTTATACCGATTTTATGATGTTACAAACGGTTCTATTTCCATAGATGGTCAAGATATTAGAGGTATTGCGCAAAATTCGTTACGGAATGCAATTGGGATAGTTCCGCAAGACACAGTTTTATTTAATGACACAGTCTATTACAATATTTCTTATGGACGTCCAAATGCGAGCCCATCTGAAATAGAAGAAGCAGCGCGACTATCAGCCATTCATGAGTTCATAAATAATGCACCAGACGGTTACAATACTCGAGTTGGAGAAAGAGGTCTTAAATTATCAGGTGGCGAGAAACAGAGAGTAGCTATTGCAAGAACAGTTCTAAAAAATCCTAAAATATTAATTTTTGATGAGGCAACATCTGCTTTAGATACAGGTACCGAGAGAGAAATACAGAAATCGATAAATAATATTTCTGCTAACAGGACAGTTCTCGTTATCGCACACCGGTTATCCACGGTAATCGATGCTGATGAAATACTCGTTCTTGAGCAAGGCACAATTGTCGAGCGAGGCACTCACCTGAAATTAATAGCGAATAAGGGTAGATACGCAAAAATGTGGCACCGTCAACAAGAGGCTGCTAAAGCGGAAGAGACTTTGGCCAAAAATTTATTGTAAAAAATTTTTTACATAAAAAATCTAACCAGGATTTACCGTTTTTAAGACACCTTTTTCTCTAATACGAGGCATGGGTAAAGGCTCAGGATCCTTTACCCACCTGCCATTTTTTTTAGTCGGTGGCTTTAGAAAATCACCAATAGAATTTGCAGATTTAGGCTCTTTACTAGAAGCATCACCGCGAGAGTAAACTAGCCTATCATAATCTACGGGATGAGGATCTTTGTAACATTGAACAGCTGCAAGCGTTTGATAACAATACATCGGTTCTTGATTTAAGGTTTCCTTGCTAACGATTTTTGGGTTTGCACATCCATTAATTACCCCAATTATTCCTAATAACATTAATAAGCGTAACATTGTTGTGCCCCTACAATAGATTAGTTATCTTCACAATAACAAATCATAGAATTACTATTGTATAGTATAATTCAATAAAATCCTGTTAAAAGAAGACGCGACCCAATAAGTTTATAAACCCATTATGCGAACACAACTTTTTGTTATTCTAAGAAGGCCCTGGCAAAGAACTAAGGGGTTTGTTACTTAACTGTGTAGCACGCTCGAGCCGAATTAAAACTGCAAATCCCAGCTTATCGGAGTCATTCTCTCTCTCCTTTGGATGCATGGTGTTCCATACTTTTTCTCTTATATCACCTTCTTCTGTATGAACCTCAGTCGTACCATAAAATCTGGCGATACCACCACCTGGCAACATACCATTACCATTATTATTTTTACCAAATTCCACATTACGATAATACACAGTCATTTTAGTCCCATCAGCGACAATAGCAGTAGTCTTACCCTCATGCGGCCTTCCGCTTCCGCGATCCCAGTACGCTAGAGTATTCTCATCATAGACAATGATACTGCCGCGAGGACTAATTTGTGCATACCCATCTTCTAATGTTACACCAACAAGACAAACATTTTTTGGAAACGCATTATTAATAGGTTCTACCATCCAATCTGGGATTAAACTCATTTTTCCACTTCCTTGTAAAGATTTTAGAATTATTGTTAAGTAGGTATATAATTTCTTGGTACCGCTTTCAATATATATTTATCATGAACACTAACTTATCTAGAAGTCTTCCAATAATAACGATTGCCTTAAATCAAATAAATCTGCACACGTTTACGATCTTGAAATAATTGAACATTCCGTTCACTATACAAAAGTTAAATTATCTCCCATTTACAACCTAGCCATTCTAGGGTTTCATCTTCCAATCAAGTGTTTCGCCAGCTTTATAAGGTATTATCGAACTCCCATCAGACACTGGGATTAGACCTGGGACATGCCACTTTTCCTTAATTAAGATTACTTTATCTTCATTCGCCTTCAACCCATAAAAGGCCGAGCCATTTAACGAAGCAAATTTCTCAAAATTAGCCAGAGCTTTCTCCTCCTCGAATACTTGAGTATAGAGCTCTAACGCATTTACAGCTGTAAAAATCCCCGCGCAACCACAGCTAGATTCCTTATCGTTTATTCTATGGGGTGCTGTATCGGTGCCTAAAAAGAAACAGAGATCACCTGACGTAGCAGCTTCTCGTAACGACAATCTATGAACTTCTCGTTTTGGGATAGGTAGACAATATCTATGGGGATTAATACCACCCTCAAAAATACTAGTTCTATTAATTATTAAATGGTGAGCAGTAATAGTTGCGGAAACCTGCTTTCTGTTTAACCTTACAAATTCTACCGCTTCTTTCGTCGTTATATGCTCCAATACAATCTTAAGTTTTGGAAACTCTTTGATTAAAGGTATTAATATTTTTTTTATAAAAACATATTCCCTGTCAAAGATATCAATTGAGCTGTCAGATACTTCCCCATGGATCAATAAGGGCATCCCCAACTGTTCCATTACACTGAATACCGATGAAAGTTTCTTTATATCCGTCACACCCATTGATGAATTTGTGGTTGCGTTCGCTGGATAAAGTTTTGCAGCAAAAAAATGTCCTCCTTTGAATCCTTCAGAAATTATTGCTCCTGAAGTCTCATCCGTTAAATAACATGTCATTAAAGGCATAAATTCATAATTTTCCGCGTGGACCTCCAATGAATTCAAGATTCGCTTCTTATATTCATTAGCCATTCTTGGTGTTGTTATTGGTTTATTAAGATTCGGCATAATTATCGCTCGATGGAACTGACGCGCTGTATAGGGCAGAACAGCGTTCATCATTGCACCATCTCTCAAATGAACATGCCAATCATCAGGTCGTTTAATAGTAATCTCAATCATAGTGTACTCAATTTTTTGTTAGTCTCGATTTTTTTATATAAACATATATTATAGTAAAATAACAATAATACTAATTCTGAGATATAAACATTACTGAAATTTATAAGAGGTAAAAATTTTATGGAAATTGCTGTTATAGGAGGTGGGCACGGATGTTACGCGGCAGCAGCAAGTCTAACTGAAAATGGCCATAATGTACGTTTGTGGAGAAGGAACTCTGAGGCTCTAAAAAAAATTCAACATAACAATCTGATAAAACTTACAGATTATAAAGGAACAAGAAGTATTAAAATAAATAATATTTCATCCGACCTCGTTGAAGTTATGAAAGGCGCCAAACTTGTAGTTTTGCCCCTTCCTTGCCACACACAAATTTCTCTAGCACAACAACTAGCTCCACTTTGGCAAGACGGTCAAGTTGGATATCTTCCTCCAGGAACATTCGGTGGATATTTATTCGCGAAAGCAGCGCGAGAAATAGGTAACAAATCAAATATTATATTTGGCGAGACTGGAACACTCCCTTATTTAGCGCGAAAGCAAGGTGACGACCACGTCCGAATTAGTGTTTATGCAACCCGTCTTCCAACCGGCTTATTCCCTTTTAAAGATGCCGAGATAGGTTTTAATATAATTAAAAATGCTTTCCCTGCAGCCGAAATGATTACTGATCTGCTTGATGGTGCTTTAATGAACGCTGGGCCCATTATTCATCCGCCGTTGATAATAATGAATGCAGGGCCGCTTCAACATTTTGACACTTGGGATATTCATAACGAAGGCACACAAACATCAATTCGGCGTGTGACGGATCAGTTAGATTTAGAGAGAGTTTTATTAAGGCAAGCCTTAAGCTACGAAGCTCCACATTTTCCGCTAAAAAATCATTATAATGATGACGAAGATGAATGGATGTATGGTAATTCCTCTCATGAGAAACTTACAGATAGTGGTGATTGGAGGGAACACATTGATTTGCAGACACATAGGTACATGATGGAAGATACGGCTCAAGGTTTGACCTTTTTGTGCTCATTAGGTCGTTGGATTAAACAACCGATGCCAATCTCAGAGGGTTTATTATCAATTGGATCCGCTATAGTAGGCAGTGATTTATACAAGAATGGCAGATCACTCGAAAATTTAGGCCTCATGAAGCTAGATTTTCAAGGCTTCAAAGAGAGATTACTAAAGGGATTTATTTAATGAAAAGTACTCCTAATATTGTTGCTTTAGGCGCCGGGCGCATGGGACGCGGAATAGCTCAAATGTTTGCGTATGCCGGACATGAAATAACAATTTTAGATTTGAAAAAGCGTAGTCCCATAGATTCTCGTGTATTATTAGATGGAGCACTTTCAGAGATAGAGGATAACCTTACATTTCTATCATCTTTAAAAGTTCTAAATATTAATAAAATTAAACCTATAACGAACCGCATACAAACCGCCTCTTTAGAGTCAGCCGAAACTATTTTATCTTGTGCTGATTTTATTTTTGAGGGGGTGCCTGAAATACAGTCACTAAAAGAGGGTGTTATAGAAAAGGTTACAAAGCTTGCATCTAAGACAAGTATTCTAGCGTCAACAACCTCAACGATGTTATCTACACAACTAGCAGAATCTAGCAAGTATCCGCAAAATTTTTTAAATGCGCATTTCCTTAATCCTGCTTATTTAATACCTTTAGTTGAAGTAAGCCCTGGCGAGAAAACCAACCAAGAGGTTATAAAATCTTTTACTGAGCTCATCGAATCGATTGGTAAAATACCAGTCTTATGCAAAGCTTCTCCCGGGTATATAATTCCCCGATTTCAATCATTGATTATGAATGAAGCCGCACGAATGATCGAAGAGGGCGTTGCGAGTCCGGAAGATATAGATAAAGCTGTACGAGTTGGGTTCGGAATTCGTTATGCCACTATGGGGCCCCTTGAGTTTATAGATTGGGGTGGCTTAGATATACTAAAATACGCAAGTGCCTATTTATCCGAGAACCTAGATAAACGATTTGAAGCTCCAGAAATTATTGAAAAAAAGATGCTAGAAGGCAACCTTGGAATGGATACTGGTAAAGGATTTTACGATTTTTCAAAATTAGACATTGATAGCTATAAAACTGATAAACTATCAACATTTATAGAACTTTTAAAAAAAATGGACCTCATGCCTAAACAGTATTAACATTGAGTTTAGCAGATTTTTTTAGTGCTCAAAACATCAAAAATCGTTCCATCAGAGGCCACACCTTCAATATGATGGCGGCACCATAAAGCGTAAAATAAAAGAACCCACGCGGCTTTACCATTTCTCTTATTCGCAGAACCCTCTAGTGACGAAAATAATTTCTTAACCTGTATAGGTGATGCAATTTCTTCTATGAAATACTGGGACGCTACAAGTTCTCCTAATCTAGACCCATGATTTCCCATCCATTCCGAAACAGGCACCGTAAAACCCCTCTTTCTATTAAAAGGCATTGCCTCCGGCAACCTTTGTTCCAGCCACTGCCTTAATATATACTTTCCAAGCCCTCGTTTAATCTTGTAATTATCAGAGAGACCCATTGCAATAGAGGCAACTTGACTATCCAGCAGCGGTGTGCGTCCCTCAACACTGTGTGCCATTAAACACCTGTCTAACTTAAGCAATAAATCGTTGGGTAGCCAGTCAGCACAATCAACCGCCTGAGCTACCTGTAATTTGGTCCGCCCTGGTTTATTTTCCTTTTCCCAAACTTTATTAAATTTTAACTTCCATCGTTCAGTTTGATCATGCAAGATATCAAGTTTACTAAAAATTCCCGTCGACCACATTTTTCTACCACCAAGTAAGGC
>JADHRD010000015.1 GCA_016777585.1 Rhodospirillales bacterium
TCACCGGAACCGCTGGGAAAAGCAACCAAGGATAAACAGCCACCGCCTGAAAATTCTGAGCTTCAACCAGCAACACTCCCCAACTCGTGACTGGGGGACGCAAGCCTAAACCCAGAAAACTGAGCGCCGTTTCAGCTAAGATCATCGACGGAATCGACAATGTCGCCGATGCAATTAAATGGCTCATAAAATTTGGCAAGAGGTGACGAGCAATAACACGACGCGGTCGCGCGCCCATAAGGGTCGCAGCAGTGCAAAAATCTTCTTCCCTGAGTGATAATAACTTTGATCTCACTGCTCGCGCTAACCCTGGCCAATCAACTAAACCCAAAATGATTGTTAAACCAAAAAAAACCGTGAGAGGGCTCCAATCTTCTGGCATAGCTGCCGACAATCCCATCCAAAGTGGTAGTTCTGGTATTGATCGCAAAATCTCAATTGAACGTTGAGCTAAATTATCAACCCAACCTCCGAAAAAACCAGCAGCTCCACCTATTGTCAATCCTAAAAGGAAACTAATGGCAATGCCGATTAAGCCAACCGTGAGCGATATTCGAGCCCCGTATATTATTCTAGACCAGATGTCACGACCGAGCCTGTCGGTGCCTAAAAAGAAGAAAGTGCCACCAGGGGCTGGGCATATGAAATGTAAATCCATTTCATATAATCCCCAAAATTTATACGAATCACCATGGCATATAAAACGAAGCTTTTGCACTTTATCTGGATTTGGGGTGTATTCTCGACGCAAAGTTTTTAAATTTAAGTTATAGTCTAAACCCATTACAAATGGCCCTACAAACTGTCCTTTATTAAAAAATTGAACAGACTGAGGTGGAGCAAAAATATAATCTGTATGCCTATGGGGTAAACTATAAGTAGCTAAAAATTCTGCAAATAAAATTGATATATACATCAAAACAAGAATGCTGCCTGAAAGTACCGCTATCCGATGGCGTTTCAAGCGCCACCACATCATTTTCCATTGGGATGCCATATAGAAACGCTCTTGCTCGGGGGTAAGCTCCTGTGTCTCATTTGGATTAAACATTGATGTTGAAACATAATGTCGCAGTTTATCGCTCACTATCGGCTCCCTTCTAATCTTATACGAGGATCAAGCACTGCAAGTAATAAATCCGATATAAATGTACCCAATACCGTTAGTAGGGAAACAAACAAAAGAAATGACCCTGCCAAATACGTATCTTGGCTAACCAAGGCATCTAAAATAACAGGTCCGGTCGTTGGTAGATCCATTATGACGGCAACAATAACAGAGCCTGAAATCACCTGAGGAAGAAGATTTCCAATATCCGCTATAAAAGGATTTAAAGCCATTCGTAAAGGATATTTTATTAAAACCTTACTTTCAGATAAGCCTTTAGAACGGGCTGTAACAACATACTGTTTATTAAGCTCATCGAGTAAATTAGCTCTAAGTCTTCTTATCATCCCCGCCGTTCCTGATGTTCCTATGACCACAACAGGCACCACCAAATGCTCCAATAACGAAAGAATTTTATCTAAAGTCCACGGTTGCCCCTCAAAACTTGGGTCAACAAGTCCGCCAATTGAAGTTCCAAAATACTTACGAGCTAGAAACATCAATATTAGCGCTAGGAGGAAGTTAGGTGTAGCTAAGCCAATAAATCCGATAAACGTAAGGCCATTATCCCCCCAACTATATTGATGGGTCGCCGAGTATACGCCGATCGGAAATGCCACAACATAAATAAATAATATAATAGTAAAGTTCAGAATAAGTGAAAATAAAAAAACATCACCAATTACATCTACCACGGGTAAGTCAAATTCAATCGAACGTCCAAAATCTCCCTGAACAATTCCCAGAACCCAGTTCACGTATTGCAACCAAATTGGTTTATCTAAGCCATACTCTTCCTTGAGATACGCTATTTTTTCTGGATTAACAGCTTCCCCTTGGCTTTCAAGTTCGGCTATGTAACTGGTAAGATAGTCTCCCTCTGGTAACTGAATGATTATAAACACCAGGGCGCTGACAACTAAAAGAGTTGCCAACATGGTGAATATTCGACGAACAAAATAACTAAACATGTTTTATATAATAAACCTTTATTTATATCTTCGCAGTGCCGGATCATCCAGCCAAAATTGATCGGGGCGATGAACACCAAAATGTGCCCCAGGGTCCCAATTATAGATAGCCGTTTTAGGAATATTTTTAATATTTTTATTAGCAACAATTACTTTAGGAACGCTGGCAATAATACCAATGGAAAACACCTGATCAGTGTAGACGTCTAACATTTTACCCCAAATTTCACGCCTCTGATCGTTCCCTGTGCTTGCAGTCCATTTCTTATTTAACAAAGATAGTCTTAATGCTTGTTCCATATCAACCGGTCGTCCTGAATCTCCATTCGTTTCCGCATATTGGCCCCATTTTGGCCACTGTAGCTGTTGTTGAGAAGTTGGAGATAGTTCGTGCGGACTTGATTGAGCATTAGGAATTCCATTTTCTAAACCAGACCACATCGACATTTTTATAGCACCACTAAAAATCCTATTGCGAAGAACTTCACGCTGCATAGGTTTTAAAAATATTTTAACACCAATTTTTCGCCAAGTATCACTAATAAGCTCTAAAACATCAGAAGACTCTGTTTCTTCCGTTGAAAACGCGACAGTAAACTCTAATTTCTTTCCATTTGGTAGCAAACGTATCCCAGCGTCAGTTCTCTTCGTCAAGCCCATTTCATCAAGTAAACGATTAGACTCATCAATATTAAAATTAGCCCACCTTTTCTGATATGAAGAACGATAAAGCGGGCTCTCGGGAAGAACTGTGTTATTTCCAGGACGCGCTAACCCATAATAAATCACTTGATTAATTTCATGACGATTAATTGCCATAGATAGGGCTCTTCTAAAACGAACATCACGCAATATTTTTTTCCATTGAACATCATTTGTGTTAAGGTTAGGAAATAAAGCCCAACGCGATCCTTTAGCAGTTTTCCATAAAAGTGTCTTAAAACCAGAACTTTCCTCAGATTGCTTCAACGCGGTAACATTACTGAAAGAAAGCCCTCTTCCCTGCAAATCTGACTCACCACCACCAGTCTTTATAGGAATCAACTTACCACTTGTTACATTCATCCTTATCTCATCTAAGTATGGCAATTGTCGTCCTGCACGGTCTATCCTATGGTAATATTTATTCCTTTTAAATTTAAGCCTTTTTGAAGGGGGCCTGGTAGATAAAGTCCAAGGCTGTAAGCTTGGCAGATCTGGATTAGAATTTTTATATTGTTCACTTACAGAATAATGCAGTGCAAGCCAATTTCTTTTGTTAGCATATTTGGCTTTAGCCTCAAGAACGCTTTTATCTACATACTTTATATGAAATTTTTTAAGGTAATGCGCAGGCCTATAGATATAAAGTGGCCTTGCGCCGGCCAACCTAGGCAGAAAAAATGGATTTGGCTTTTTCCAAATATATCGTATTGTAAAGTTATTTAAGATTTTAAATTCTGGCTTTTGACCCTCTATAATCATCGAACTCGGAACATTTTCGTTGGCAACTTCATTATTATTGGCAACATCCTCCCAATAATATCGAAAGTCCTCTGCCGTGAATGGGTGACCATCTGACCATTTATGACCTTTGCGAAGATATAATGTGAAAATTCTTCCATCCTTGACGTCTATCTTTGATAAAATATCTGGTCTAATATTAAATTTTTTATCATATCCTACTAATCTTGCGTACCCATAAACCACAAGCTGACGTGTATCCTTCTTCCGTCCCATCAGGATATTTATAATTCCGCCCGACTTGCCGCTAGTGTCCACAATGGATGGTTTAGATGGAACCCGATCCCCGATCGAAGGTAACCGTCCATTTGAAACTTCATCTATTAGCATCGGGGTTTCAATTAATTCAAAACTGCTCGCAGTACTAATGTAACAAAGAAAGAAAAATAATGATAAAAATGTATTTACACCCTTAAACATCTACGTCACTTCCTTAACTAACGGATATTCACCTGAGACCCTGACAAAATGATTTCGATTAATCTCAGTTAATTTTTCATCACTGCCGCTAGCCAAATTAAAGGGCTGAGGCCATATTTCTGGATTTGAGGCTTTGCCATCCATTAATTCTGTAAAATCTAATTTTTGATTTATATCTGGATGAGGGATAGCCGAAAGGAGAGCTTTAGTATAAGGATGCAACGGGTTATCAAATAAAACCTCACGAGGTGCTAATTCAACCAGTCGACCCGCACACATTACAGCTATGTTATCAGCTATGTAATTGACCACGGCTAAATTATGAGAAACAAATAAATACGTTAACTCTAATTTTTCCTGAAGATCCTTTAATAAGTTTAATATCTGAGCTTGTATTGAAACGTCCAATGCTGATACCGGCTCATCACAAAGTAACAAAGTTGGTCTCAAAGCCAAAGATCTAGCAATACTGATGCGTTGACGCTGCCCGCCGGAGAAACTGTGTGGATATCGGTTCAAGAACTGAGGATCTAGACCAACTAAGTCCATTAGCTCTTTTACCATTTCCAACCGATACTTTCTGTTGCCTATTTTGTGTATCTCAAGAGGCTCAGTTATTATGTCAAAGACTGTCATGCGTGGATTAAGAGCACCAAAAGGATCCGGGAAAATATATTGGTACTTGGTTCTATAAGGTATAAGTTGGCGTCCCTTTAAGCGCGTAAGGTCAGTTTCTTGACCCTCGTGGTTGAAAATAATTTCCCCTTGATCAGGATCGATAGCACGCATAATTATTTTACTCAGGGTTGTTTTTCCACATCCACTCTCGCCTACTAGACCTAGTGTAGTTCCCCTCTCTATCTCAAAACTCACATTGTCTACCGCGTTAATTAAATTCTTCTTAGAACTAAACATTCCAGAAGCACGAACACTATAAGACTTGGAGATATTTTTAACCTTCAAAATAAATGGGCTCTGATCTTCAATAGCCGTTGTATTATGGTTCTTGGAAATCAAATGTCCCGTTGTGGGCTTTATATCTCTGAGAGGCTTAAGGCGTTCACCTTCTCCCATATTGAAACGTGGTACCGCAGAAAGTAGAGATTTCAAGTATGGGTGAGACGGTTTCTCAAAAATATCATCGATACATCCTGCCTCCATGACCTTACCTTTATACATAACTATTACTTCATCAGCTACATTTGCAACGACACCCAAATCATGAGTTATAAGAAGAACAGCCATTTTTCGTTGCATCTGCAGATCGTTAATTAATTTTAGTATTTGAGCCTGAATTGTGACGTCAAGAGCGGTAGTTGGCTCATCAGCAATTAATAAGGCTGGCTTGCAAACTAGAGCCATCGCAATCATGGCCCGTTGACGTAACCCACCTGAAAGCTCAAAAGGATATGTTTTTAGAGCTCTATTCGGGTTAGGAAAACCTACTACACCCAAGATCTCAACTGCTGCTGCCTTAGCATCAGACTTTGATAAACTTGAATGCAACTTAACAGCCTCGACAATTTGGTTACCAATTGTGTGAAGTGGAGACAAAGACGTCATGGGCTCCTGAAATATCATCGATATTTGTGAACCTCGTATCGATTGTATTGCAGGGCTATTACTTCTGAGTTTAGCAATATCCATAATTTCACCATTAAAGAAACCATTATTCTCTGTAGATTTCTGTTTTTGATCACGGAATAAAATCTCTCCTCCTGTTATCGTGGCAACATTTGGAAGTATACCTAAAACGGCTTGGGCTATAGTTGATTTTCCTGAACCAGACTCACCTACAATGGCGACAGTAGTGGATTCTTTAATAGCAAATGTAACACCATTTACCGCCTTAACCGCTCCGGATGGCACTCGAAATTCAATAGAAAGGTCTTTAACTTGCAATAGATCCATTATTCAGTCGACCTAAAATCTGAGATGTCTAAGTTCGAAGCTTCTAAATTTAAAAGAGTTGAAGACTTTAAAACTAGATTATTAACCTTTGCAGTAGCGATTACACGTTGTAAAATTCTATCGAAATCAGATAGACTAGATTCAAGATATATCTTTTTATTTATCCCATGGATACACAGTTGCGCCCAAGTTATATTTGACCCGCGCCATGACGTAAAACATGAAACTGTAACATCTGTAACTGCATCCCAATAAATACTTTTAGGGAATGGCAAATTAACGGTGATTTTTTTCTCATCAGTAGTCACTCTCAAGTTATGCCATAATAATGTCCTTAAACCATAGAGCGCAAAAACAAAACCTAGGCCAATCAAAAATGGAACTATGCCAACCATCTCAGCGCCTAAGAAAAAGGGAGACAAACAAATATTCAAGCCTATAAAAGCACGTATGTAACTACTTTTTAATTTCGCAAAGTTATAGCGATATTCATTGACCATCAGCACTAACTATATTCAATTTTTTTTTGCTTCACTTAAATCTTTCGTTGTACGAACAAGTCTATCTGCTAAAAAGCGCGTTACTCTTGCGCTCATGTTTATATCTTCAGAAATGAGTTTGAAGAAAACATCTTTAGAAATGCTCATAAGATTTAGTTCTGACGAAGCTTTAATAGTAGCAGTCCTCGGAGCATCACAGAGCAATGCCAACTCACCAAATAGATCATTTTTTGCCATAGTAACCAACTTCTTTGGACCATCGTCTGTTTCAAGAATGACATCAGCATCACCACTTATGATTACATATGCTTTATCACCAACATCGCCTTGCTTAAAAACATTCTCATCTGCCGCATATTTATGTCGTTCACTCGCGAAAGATAAAAGTTTTAATTTTGATCGATCTAAACCGCCAAAAAGTGGCACTCCAGCTAATACGTCTATTTCATCGCCAAAACCACCTTCACTTTTAGTTTCAGATCCGTCATTAGAACTATCAGTCGGCTCAGTTATATCCCCTTCAGATAAAACTTTTCCGCCTTTAACTGAAAATATTTTATCGAAACCTTCACCCGCCTCAGTTTCACTTGGAACAAATAGTAGACTTTTTCCTTCTTGTTCTTTGCGAATACTCTTTAAAACGTTTTGCTGACTCTCCTGATCCAAACCAGTTAAAGCCTCATTCATAACAAAAATATCAGGCTCTTTAAACATTCCTCGAGCCAAAGCAAGTTTTTGTCTTTGAATATTTGACAACCTAGATCCGCCATTTCCAACGTCATAATTCAGGCCTAAATCAATTATTTCAGAATGTAGATCAGATTCTCTTATAACATCAATCATAAGCTCCCCAACAGCATCGGAACTACCCGCTCTCTCACTAGCAAGTTTCCCAAATAAAATATTGTCTTGGACTGAACTTGCTGAATTGTAGCTCTCCGAATCAAAGAACTCGACTGAATCCTGCAAATCGTCAGGCAAACCTTCAGAGAATGCAATCCGCGCTTTTAATAATTGAGAGCAAAAATCATCATCCACCAATCCAACATGATGTCGGGCTGGAATTAATTTAAAAGGTAAAACCCTCAATCTAGATCTATCCTCATCCGCCAAGCTATCTAACCCCTTATTAGATATTTTAGTGAGCAAACTCTCAAATTCAGGAAGGTCATCAGAACTTATAAAACTAAAGCGTTCAAAAAACTCATGATCAGCTGGTAATCCTCTAAATAGATCGACCATGATTTCTGCTAATTTTTGACCTTTTTGCATAAAGGATTCAGTAAGTCCACAATTATTGAGCACTTCCTGAACATACTCGTTCTCTCCCAATGACTCGATATTAAAGTTTTCTCCAACAGGGGTTCCAAATAATATGTTTTCAGCCACAGATGCATTTCCATTAAATTTTTCTCTATCAAATGACTCAACATATCCCGCTATTTTTGCCCCATCTAATCGTTTACGAAGTTCCTGGCGAGCACCCAAAATTTTGTTAGCTAGATCTTCCTGATTTGTTTTATCAATAGTTTGCCTAAGGCCTATTTGGTAAACATCACTTTCTAAACCAACTTTGGATAAGTAATGAACAGCTTTGACGTTTAACTCGGTTTCGTTTTCAACACCAATCGATGCCATATCGACCCAGTCAGCCCGAATATCATTTGAACTGTTTCCGGCTCCACCAGACTCCTCAAGAAAAACTTCTCTAGCAACTTTTTCTTCTTCTGAGTAATCTGCTTCTCTTTTTGGTCGATGTTTGAGACCGTAAAGCAAGTTGTCTCGGATGGTACCAGAAAAAATGTATGGCTCTTGACTAACATACGAGACTTTTCTTCCAGTGATGGCTTCAGGCATCTCATTAACATTATTGTCATTAATTGTTATGCGCCCGGAAGTAGGTTCTAATAAACCTGCCATAATTTGGGAGTATTCATTTTTGCCGCTACCCGGAGCGCCAACTACTGCAACATGCGCTGGGAGTTCAACAGACATCGATGCACTATCCAGAATTTTAAGACCGTCGTCCTCAACTAAACTAATATTCGCAGCTGCTAGTTTTCCCTCAAGGTTAGGTAAACTATTCGGCTCAACAGTTTGCTTCTCGACATCTTTCAAGTCTGGTAACTCAAATTTTTCAATAAGTTGCTCATACTTTATTCGAGAGTCCTCAAGGCGCTGATAATAGGTAAGTAACATCTTCCAAGGTGCAGAGACATCTTTGTATGCTCCTAATATAGCAATCAGAGCTCCCACAGAAATATCACCTTGTATTACCAGATAACCGCCAATGGAATAAAAGAAAAAAGGAGTAAGCAAAGCTAGAAAATTATTTACAAACTTGATAAAAAACTTTTTCTTATAAATTTCGAAACGAATATTGTAAAGTGACCCAAGTCTATCTGAGAGATCAGCTAACTCAAATTGAGAAGTATCATTTGCATGAATTTCATGGGCTCCCGTCACAGCTTCTCCGATGCGCTCCGACAATCTACGCACGGTTAACACCCTTTGTTTTCCGAGCAAGTTAACTTTTCTTTGTAGTTTTGGAATCAGGTATCCTTGAACAGGATATAATGCGACCGCTGCTAATCCAAGCATCCAATCTTGCACAAACATAAAAATCATGAGGGTTAGCAAGGTGCCACCTTGATAGGTTGGAAGGGACAGTGCTTCGCCAAAAAAACCTCCGAGCGGTTCAGTTTCTAGCGCAACCATCGATACGACCTCACCTTGAGAGGTTTTTTTAAACTGCGGTAATGGAAAGCGAAGAACTCGCTCTAACAACTGATATCTGAGACGCCGAAGCATTCTCTCTCCAGCAGCACCGCGATAAACATTTATAAAATATTTGAACCCACCATTAATAAATACAAGAGCTAAAAACGCAAAACACAGAACAAGTAAATAACCTACTTGACTAAATTCATATCCCAGAATTTCAATAGGAAAGGAAGCACCCTTTTCTCCCCCTTTGCCACCAAGAGCTTTATCAACAATTTGTTTGGGAATATCCAAAGAAACAAAATAAAAAGGAAAAGAAAGCGCTGCCATAAGCATCAAGAATAACTGTTCTCTCTTACTGTATCGCAGTACGTAGCTAAATATACCTTTATCCATCTTACATCCCCATAAACTATTAATTTAAACAGCGAATATCAGTTATAAAGACAGTACCATATCACATGCAAGCTTCTTATCATGAAAGTCGTTTAAAAAACTCGTGAGTTAATCTTTAAGTCCTAAATAAATTTTTATAATTATTCCTAATCAAACCACTAAACTAGTTTGTATACAATATCAGCCGTTTTTGAAGCCCCTGAAAGATCAATATCATGTTGCAAATTAATCGGTTCTGCCAACGCCAAATTAATCATTTTTACCATTTTATTCAGAGTTAGATCGACTTCGGGTATCTGACGAATTAATCCAAGATCTGCTAAAAGTCTAGTTCTCAAGGTTTGCTCTGTCTCATGACCTCCGGCATACGGTATTGATATGCTATTTGCTCCCGTTGATAGTATCTCCATCAAGGTATTATAGCCTCCCTGAGAAATCGACAATCGACAATTTTTTAAAAGACTTATAAAATCGGGCCGAGCCCTCTCTACTATCAACCCTCTCTCCTCAGATCTTTTCAATGAGTTAAAAACCGTTTCACTCATACTATAGCCCACTAAAATCCGCCAAGGATCGTCCTTCGCTTGAGTAAAGGGCCTAGCCTTAATGGCGAGTTTTAACAAATTTTCCCCAACGGCGCCGCTTCCCGACGAAACAACTATTTCCGATGATTTTTTACTCACCTTTTCTTTTTTAACTTTTTCAAGATCTACAACATAGCCCGTATATTGAATCAAATGACTAATTTCATTGGCTTTTGGAAACGTTTTATCGAACGGAATCAAACGGGGATCACCGTGAACAAGGATTAAGTCGAAGTATTGTTTAGCCCTTTCAATCATTTCTTTATCACGATGTGGTTTATTTTTCTCCACTAAAATATCGCGAACAGAACAAATAATTTTCATTCTTGGTTTCAATTCCCGTGCCATCTCAAGCAAAGGCAAAAGCTCAAATTCAAGTTGTCGCCGGCCAAAAGGATATAATTCGATGACTAAAATATCAGGATCAGTGACTTTAAAAATTTCTAATAATGTATTTCGGCGCAGTATTTTGAATTCATCACTAATTTGACGACCAGCAGAATCAATTAAAGACTCAAATTCACGATTACTTGCCTTGATTGACGGAAGTTGAATAAATCTAATTCCAGAATCATCGACTACGGGAACGTTCTCTCCGCCAGAAACTATAGTTACTTCCATACCTTTTTGCAGCATCGATCTCGCCAATGTAACCGACCTCTTAACATGCCCTATACCCAATAAATGCTGAACATAAGAAAGCACGTTCTTTTTTGACATGAGATTACTTTTCAACTTTGAGATTAATATTAAGATTAACGATACTTGGATCTCCAGTGTCGTTTAGTTCAAATAAATGGATACATCCATCATTCAATTTTTCATCTGGCTTTTCTACCATATCCCAGCCAACCGAAAGAGCATACAAAGCTCTTATAAAACCCTTATGTGTAACTATTATGGTTGGTATTTCCTCTTCAGCTATCTCTTTCAATAAAGGCTTCATCCGATTTTGCACTTCGCGAGGGCTTTCGCCATTGGGACCTCGGAAATCTAAACCCTTAGCCTCCCAAGCGACCATTAGATCGCCTAATTCGCTTCTCAAATCAGTCAAGCTTCGTCCTTCCCAATCACCCCAAGCCATCTCAACGGCTCTAGGATCCAATCGCGGCTTAAAACCAGCGAGTATATGTGCCGTTTGATAAGCTCGCTTTAAAGGACTCGCAAGCCAGTTAAAATTGACAAAATCACTAGGCAGAGACCAATCAGAAACTTCGTTTATTCCATAATCGCTCAATGGTATATCTGTACTGCCTTGAACTAAACCGGTTATATTCCATTCAGTTTTTCCATGCCGAATAAGGCCTATTTTAGTCATTGAATTACATTTCCTATTGCATTATCGATAATCTCAGCAGCCCGCTCAATTGAATGTTCATCCCTTGAGATCCGCCGTGCTTCTTGAGACATACCTCTCCTTAGGCCTTCATTCGATATCATTAAATCGATTGCTCCAGAGAATTGTTTAACATCGCCAACATCACATAATAAACCAGTTTTATCATGGCGTATAATATCACTAACACCCCCACTCCGGCCAGATATAACAGGTAAGCCAAACATTTGAGCTTCAAGCATTGCCATCCCATAAGCTTCATTCACAGCGGGCCATACGAACAGATCACTGCCAGATAAAGTTGTGTGGACACCCTCCTCGTTTAACTGCCCCAAAAAGAAAATATTTTCATGATTTAAGTACTCGGCAACTTTATCTCTTGCTGGTCCATCGCCAACCACCAACAGTTGCCAATTATTAAGATTACACTGCTTTAAAGACTGACCTAATAATTCGTATGATTTAAGCTTAACATCATTTCGCATCATAGCTACTGTTACTAAAATACACTTTGAATTATCCAATTGGTATTTTTTAATTAATCCTTTACGTGATATTTGTTTAGATAGAACGGAAGACGGAATGTCCATAAATGGCCGCAATAAAATATGTTCTTGTGAATCACTCAGAAGAGGCAGTACGCACTTTGTATCAGCTGAATTCACACTAAAAATAATATTTGCGTCCTTTATTATTTTGGCAACCTCTGAATGGCTTGCACTCCAATTGCCTTTTGCACGTTTCGGAGCATATGAGACTTCCGCTGCCACATAAGGAATATTTAATTCTCGAGAAACAATTGGCCCTATCCAATCAACAGCTTTGTAATAAAGATGGTAAGTAAACCAAAGTTTAGGCCGTTCAAACTCTGTAGCCTTACTATATGACTTAATTAAAGACTCAGCTATCTCCTCTCCTTTTTGTTTAAATATTTTTTGGGTTTGGCTGTCACCAAATGAGACGCGAGACTGAAATTCAGATACAATTGAGACTTTGTGTTTCTTGAGTTCAATTGCTCTAATAAATGCCCTGGCTATTCTTCTATCTCCAGATGGGACATCAGAGTTTGGAGATTTTAATGGGGCATAAAATGCAATCTGCATGGGACTATCTCGATAATTCTCTTTTTAATGGCAAGTCAAATAGGGGGAATATTTTCTCAACACAGTTTCTAAAATCAAAACCATCAAGCACCTTCAATCTGCCGGCTAAGCCCATTTTTAAACGATCATCTGGACAGGTAATAAAGCGAGTTAGTGCCCTTGTAAGCATTTCATTATTCTCATATGAAACTAGCAATCCCGTCTTTTCGTGGTCAATTAACTCTGGTATTGCTGAAATATTAGTAGATACACAGGGCAACCCAATAGATTGGGCCTCCATAAGTACGTTTGGTAAACCGTCCCTGTCCCCGTTGCGGGCAACGACGCTCGGTAGAACAAAAATATCCGCTTTTTTGTACTCCAGTATTACTGCTTCTTGTGTCTGAGGACCGAGCCAAGTAATGTTATTATTAATTCCCAGTTTATCGGCTAATTGTTCGAGTTTTTGAGTGAGAGGCCCACCACCCACGTGTGTAAAATGCCAATTTAAATTGTTTTGTAAGGCTGCAAGAGCTTTTAACAGATTGGTATAACCCTTCTTTTCCACTGCTCGTCCAACCGATAAAATGCGAACTGGATCCAACATCTCTAATCCTGTTCTATCACTATAATTTGGAGAAGTATTTCGAAATCTATTGAGATCAATACCATGATAAGCTAGAAAAACTTTAGAGGGATTTTGAGCTAAATAGGATAGTCGCTCATAATTTGTTCTAGTACACGTTACTATCCAACTACAACTCATCAACTTCTCTCTAAGTTCAGTTTCTGGCGTTGTCCAAATATCAACAGCGTGAGCTGAACAAGACCATTCCAAACCTTTAAGAATTGCAGTATAATGGGCAACTGAAGCTGGGGTATGAAGAAAATGAGCATGAATATGTTCAATATTACTAGGCAATTCAGCAGCCAAAACGATAGCTTGGCCGAAACGACGAAATCGGCTAAATGAGAAATCAGCCTTTAAATCATGCTTCCATGCTAAATAGGCTTTTCTGTAGTTTTTACGTTTTTTAATTTTCCACCAGGACTTAAAAACGCGCCATACTTCGAGATACAAGTATTCTGGCAAATATTTTATGGGTGATTTAATCTCGTTATGAATAGGGTGAACTTTTTGATCCGTTGGCTTTCTGAGCGAAACTAAATGAATATTTAGACCGGATTTCTCTAACTCTAAGATTTCTTGCGCAATAAAAGTTTCAGAGAGACGCGGGTAACCTTTAACTATAATAGCAGTATTTTTTGGCAACTTAATTCCCTCAAAATTTTGAGTTGTAAAATTACCCTATAAGTGTGGCGAAATCTATCGCTTCTTCATTGTTTCTATTCTTTTCTAAATGCCGCCCAACTAAACGACTAATATTTGGCAAACCATCTAATAATCCGGGTAATACTATATCAGATGGTGGCCGTTGCTGGGGAAGTTGTCGTAATGCCGTTATCATAGAGCCAGTCTCTCGAACTCCATCATCGTTTAATACAGACATTAATCCCAATTCTTGAGCACGAGAGGCTCTAATATGTTGTTCTAACCTAGGTTTAGTGCGGGGAATAATTAAGGCAGGCTTATTAAATGATAAAATTTCGCAAAACGTATTATATCCACCCATGGCAATAACACCGATCGCATTCTTCATTAAATGCTCTATATGTGAATCAAAAATAATTGAATCTACATTATCCAGCTTTTCAATACGCTCAATAAACTTCTCCTGTTCGTCGTTTTGCATAAAAGGTCCAAAGACGATTAAAGCCCGATGAGGAATGGTTGCGTCGGACTCGTAGGCTCTTAAAACCCAGTCAATTAAATCTTCACCATCACCGCCGCCACCAGCCGTGACTAAATAATAGCTTTCATTTGTAACAGGTACAGTTGCCGATGCATCTGGAACAGCGTAGCGCAGATAACCTGTATAAATTATTTTACGGCGTACCGATGCAGAGAGAGCTATCCCCTCGAGTGGTTCATATATTTGTGGTAATCCATACACCCAAAGTTCATCATATAAGCTCTCAAGTGCAGGCATTACATTTTTTCGCTCCCACTCAGGAACCAAAAGTTTAGCTTCATCCATAACATCCCTTAAGCCGAGAATAAGGCGCGTTCCCCGTTTCTTTAGAATGCCTAGCGTGTCCTGCACTTCACCTCGAAGGCCCAATGGTTCTTTATCAACTACAAATATATCGGGATCAAAAACTTCAGCCGTATGTTGTATGATTGAACCACGCAACTCCATAGTTTTTTCAATATCCATATGAAGACTTAGTGACGTGTAATCTCCATTTCTTAGCTTAATTACACCAGGTACTCTTACAAAATCTACCCTTGAACGAAAATCAAAGCTTCCAATTATAGGCGAGCCAGAGAGAATTAGAATTGACAAGCGTTCATAAGAACCAACAAGTGAATGGGCAATTTCTCGGCACCTTCGCAAATGTCCGAGACCAAAGCTATCATGGCTATATATTAAAATGCGGCATTCAGGTGAACTACTGTCAACGAGATCTTCAGCCATTCAAATCTCCTATATTGAGCGCAAAAGTTCTATAAGCGAGTTATATAAAATAAAACAAATAAAGCGTTTATCGATAAATATAATTAAATGGTTAATATATCAAGTAAAGGACTCAGTCACGTTTGAATACAATGATTTTATCTAAATTAAAAATAATATTACACCTATCTCCAACCTTTAATAAATTTTCTGCAGATTGCGAAATTAAAATGTGATCTTCATCCTGTTTCTGTTTGACCAAACTGCAACGAATATGTTCGACACCACCGACAATTTTTATACTTTCTACTTTAGCCTCTGCACCCTTATTATGAATTGAATCACTTTGAACTATCTTAAGTGCATCAGGCCTCATTACCACATTTAGTTCTTTTGCAGAGCATCTTTCATTATAAGGAATATCACCAATAACAGTTTTAATTAATTTGTTAGAAAACGTTCCCCTGAAAGAATTAATCGGGCCAAGAAATGATGCGGCAAACTCATCGACAGGTTTATGATAAAGTTCAAAGGCCGAGCCGCTTTGTGTAATTTCGCCCTTATTCATCAAGATAATTCTATCGGCTATTAACATGGCTTCGTCAGGATCATGGGTAACTATAATAGCCGTAATGCCCATCTGTTTTAAAAGTAGTATTGTATAATCTCTAATTTCATTCCGTAAATTTGTATCAAGACTCGAAAAAGGCTCATCTAAGAGCAAAATACGAGGGTTTGACGCGATTGATCTCGCTAAAGCAATTCTTTGTTGCTCCCCTCCCGACAATTCATGAGGATATTTGTCCTCATGGCCGACCATATTAATCTGTTTAAATAATTCTTTTACCTCTGTATTATTAGTTTTTGTAAAGGCCCACTCAATATTTTTTTTCGCGGTTAAATGGGGAAATAACGCGAAATCTTGGAATAAAAAGCCCACTTTCCTTTTATGAGGTTCAATAAAGATTTTATCGCTCGTTACATTCCGATCGGCTATTGAAATACTCCCAGAAAGTGGTCTTTCTAATCCAGCAATTAATCGTAATGTTGAGGTTTTGCCGCAACCCGAAGGACCCAATAGACAGATGATTTCTCCAGTTTTCACCTCAAAAGAAATATTATTTAATATTAATTTTTTTTGTACTTTATAACTCAAATTAGATATTCGTAACATCAGCTTGTAGAGACCTTCTAATAATTCTAACTGCTAATATCATTTATCTTGACACCGATAATGATAATCATTATCAGTTATTAATTATAATGATTATCATTATCATTTAAACGATATTACCGAAAGAGTAATAAACGGAACTAACAACGATTACAATAGATGATTTAGGACTTAATTATGAAAAATTTTAGCAAAGTAAGTGTATATATATTTTTTACACTTGTATTAATTTCCAACACCAACTCAGTGACCGCAGCTGATAGTTACAGAAATTTTCCAGTAACTGTTAAGGGTTGGATGGGTACAAAAAATAATTCTGTGGCTTATACTGGTCAGATTGCTCGGCACACCTTGCATGATTCACTAAAAAAATTAGCTGGAAAAGGTGATGGCAAACCAAACAATAAATTAAAAGCGGACATGATGTCATACTTCGCCAAAAAAGATGCGGGTAGAGCAATAATTGCTCCTAAAGGTAAAGCACACTTTCCTACAAAGCAAACCGGCGTTGACCAAATTAGCAAAGGGAAAAATCTGTCAGGAAAGACTTACAAAGGTGCAATCTCTGGAATGCCCAACCAAATGACGGGCCCAGATTTGATCAAATTTTGGATTGATAAAGCTTCAAAGGCAAATAAAGGTCAGGATAAACTTAACGGTTATGACTACCCTCAACTAATTTCGAAATTTATTATGGGAGCTGTTTTTTATAACCAAGCTGTTGATAACTATCTTGATGAGAAATTAGATGCAAAGAACAAACCCAATAGCAAACCTTATAAGAAAGGTGCTTATTACACTGGCAAAGAACATGTCTGGGACGAGGCTTGGGGATATTTTGGAGCACCGGCTCATGTTATGTCACTGACCCCAAAGCAGGTCTACGAAATTGCAAAAATGGGCTCAAAATCAAAACCAAAATCAAAAGCTCTAGCACACGCTGATTTCAACAAAGACGGTGTCGTCGATCTGTATAAAGAAATGACCTTTGCTCCAGCTTACTACGCTTCAGGTTCCGATTCCAAGGCATACGACAGTAAAGGAAGCAAGACTGAGTACCTACATACAATTTCAAAAGCATTTATCGATGGCCGAAAAATAATAACATCCGCCAAAGGTGAAAACCTCTCAGACAGCCAACGTGCAAAATTGAGAGATTTAGCGCGTGTTATAGGTTCAAACTGGGAAAAGACGCTGGCAGAGGCTGTGTTCAAATATGCTGGAAGTGTTTATGGTGATCTTAGAAAATTAGTGGTTTTACTTGATAATAATGGGCAAACCGACAAAGTTCTTAAGAACTACATTAAACATTGGGGCGAGCTAAAAGGCTTCAGTTTAAGTCTACAAACCGGGAAAAATAATCTTGGTGAGACAGCTGTTAAGTTAAATAAGTTAATTGGCGCGGGTCCTGTAATGCTGAATTCCAGTCAGGTTACAGATATTGATAGCCAAGGCAACTATGTTAAAAGCCAATCAAGCGGTTTATCAAACTACATGGTACACATGCTAAAAGTGCAAAAACTTATGGTAGATAAAATGGGTGTAAAAGCGAGAGCAAAAGATAGCCTTACATCCATGGGTTCCATGATTAAAAGCCTTGGTGGTGGAGCTACGGCTGAGAACGATTGAGAAAAAAAATAAGGACCAACGCAATAAGGGCCGGCAGATCTGATTTCTGCCGGCTCTAATTGTCTCTTATTTAAGTTTTATTGTAAGTTGATAATATGGAAACGTTTATTAATTGGTTTATTGATGATTACTTGATTGGACTAGTTCAGTCCATCGTAAGCACTGAAAAGCGCGTTTCTATATTTTATTTATTTTCTGCCATTGTTGTAGCTCTTTTCTGGGCATTTAGTGTAAAAAAAACCCCAACGTGGAAAAATACCGTTAGTACGTTATTTTCAAGGCAAATTTGGTTATCTAAATCTTCATTTATTGATCTAAAAATGGTTCTTATAAATCGAGCGATTATGATAATCTTAGCCCCACTTATGCTCTCAAAAATAGCACTAACTACTGCTATTTTCTTCATACTCAGCGATTATTTTAGCAACATTCACGGGCTTTTATCCGGAACGCCTCAATGGCTTGCTCCTGTAACTTATACTATATTTCTTTTTATTTTTGACGATCTTTCAAGATTTATAACACACAGGATGTTGCATAAAATACCAATTCTCTGGGAGATACATAAAGCTCATCATTCAGCAGAATACCTTACCCCCTTTACAGTTTTTAGAACACACCCAATAGAGGGAATAATATTCTCGATAAGATCAATAATTGTTCAATCAGTTAGCGTTTCATTGTTCATATTTTTATTCGGCGATAAAATTGATTTAATTTCCATATACGGCGTTAATTTTCTTATATTTATTTTTAATATAACAGGTGCAAATCTAAGACACTCGCATATTAATATTTCTTACGGAGGATTTTTCGAGAAAATTTTTATCTCACCTCTCCAACACCAAATCCATCACTCCACTGATCCGTCGCATTTTAATAAGAATTTTGGTGTAGCATTAGCAATTTGGGATTTTATTGGAAACAGTTTAATGTTATCAAATAAAAATGTAGACAATAATCTTAAGTTTGGTCTCAGCAATAATTCATCATTGGACAATCACAACCTAATTTATATCTATTTTCATCCGTTTTTAGAAATCCACAAACAAACTAAACGTTTATTAAAATCAATAGTAAAAAGGTATTATATTTTGTTAAATAAGATTAGATTTCAAACACGGACTATTTCATTAACTATTTTTATAATAACCGTTGGGGCAACAGGTATATTTGCCACAACACACCTAAATGCAGAGCAACTCAATTTGTATTCTCATAGGCAACCATTCCTAATAAAACCCTTCCTGTCTGCTTTTGAAAAAGAGACGGGAGTAAAGACAAATGTCGTGTACGCATCAAAAGGTCTTGCACAAAGGCTTCTATCAGAGGGCAAAAGAAGTCCAGCTGACGTTATTTTAACAGTAGATATTTCTCGGTTGAACGTTTACGCAGATAAAAATCTGTTAGCGCGAGTGAACAGTAAAATCCTAGAAAAAAATATACCCCCACATATTCGAGATAAAAATAACTATTGGTTTGGCTTTTCAAAAAGAGCCAGAATCGTTGCCATTTCAACTAAAAGAGTAAAGCTAGATGAAATTATTCGCATAGAAGATTTAGCCGAACCGAGGTGGAAAGGACGAGTTTGTAGTCGGCCGGGAAGCCATGTTTACAATCGTGCGCTATTGTCATCAATTATAGCAGCGAATGGAGAAACTAAGGCGGAAATCTGGGCAAATGGTCTTGTTAAAAACCTAGCCCAACGACCGCAAGGAAATGATCGCGCTCAAGTAAAAGCTATTTCGCAAGGCGTTTGCGATATAGCGATTATAAATAGCTACTATTTTGGCAAACTTAGAAATTCTCAAATATTAGATCAAAGAGAATGGGTTAAAAATATTAAAATAGTTTTTACTAATCAAAATGGCCGTGGTAACCATATAAATATTTCTGGTGGCGGTGTTGCGAAGTATTCTAAAAATAAAGTTTTAGCAATCAGGTTTTTAGAGTTTTTAAGTCAAGAAAAAGCACAGAAATTATATAGTCAGATTAATTATGAGTTTCCAGCCAATCCAAATGTCAAATTTAGCAAAGAGTTACTATCTTGGGGAAGTTTTAGCGAAGATAAGTTACCAATTACAAAAATTGCAGAACTTTCCGGCAAAGCTCAAAGAATCATAGATCGTGTTGGGTGGTAGAAAACATAGCCAAAATTTAACGCTCATCATTCAGAGCTATTGTAACTTTTGGTCTATTTCTACTTTTATACTAGCCGCTACTTTAATTTGTCCCTTTATAGCACTAATCTTACTTTCAACAGGTGATAGTGAGGGGCTCTGGGACCACTTATTAGCTACGGTTGTGCCAAGATACACGGTTAACACGCTCTTTCTTATGACTGGCGTCGGTTTCTTTAGCTTGTTGTTTGGAATCAGCACAGCTTGGATTATAGCGAGATTTAAATTTCCATGTTCAAAGATACTGGAATGGTCCCTTCTCCTTCCCTGCACTGTGCCATCATACATAATAGCATATACATACACTGATTTACTTGAATATGCTGGACCAGTTCAGAGCTTATTAAGAGACATTTTTAGTTGGTCTTCAGCTCAGGATTATTGGTTTCCAGAAATAAGGTCTATGGGTGGTGCAATTTTAGTAATGTCATCAGTTTTATTTCCATACATTTATTTACTCGCTAGGACATCTTTTAGAGAAACCTCACGATCATATTTTGAATTAACAAAATTACACCGGCCTTCGAGCAAAGTTTTTATTGATATTGCGCTTGCGAGACCGGCAATTATTGCAGGTCTATCTCTTGTTTTGATGGAAGTCTTGTCAGATTTTGGAACTGTGGAATATTTTGCTGTGGAAACCATAACGTTAGGAATTTTTAATGTCTGGTTAGGAATGAACAATTTAGTTGCAGCGTCGCAAATAGCTGGCTTGGCGTTTATCTTTATAATCTCATTAATACTTATTGAACGTTGGGCTAGAAAGCGCCAGCGCTTTAGCGATACGACAAAATCTAAACATATCATTAAACCTATCTATCCCACAAAACCACAACAATTTCTTTGCATTATAGTATGTTTTCTTCCAATTTTACTTGGGTTTATAATACCAATTAGTATTCTTCTTAATTTTGTTTTAAAGGGTTTTTCAATAGTAGACTTTGAAAATTTAAGGCCAGCACTTTATAACAGTCTGCTTTTATCTTCAGCGGTCGCTATTATTGTAATGATGACATCATGGTCAATGGTCATAACAATTACGTACAAGAAACAGAGAATTTTAGGGGTTTTTTCAACCCTTTCAACTTTAGGCTACGCCTTCCCCGGAGCAATACTGGCAATCGGTGTGGTTTCCTTTGCTGGATTTATAGATAAGTTTAGTGAATATGCTTACCAGGAAACAGAGATCGGACTCTTTAATAACTTTTTAATAGGTGGAATCATTTTATTGGTTATTGCCTGTGTCGTGCGTTTCCAAGCGGTTGGGCATGGGGCAATTTTCTCAGGTATTCAAAAATTATCACCAAATATTATGGAGGCGGCAGTTACATTAAATAGAAGCTTCTCAGCAAGCGTGCTTAACCTATCGCCACCACTTTTATCTAAATCAATTCTAGCTGGCTCTATTCTCGTTTTCGTAGATGTCATGAAAGAATTGCCAATGACATTGTTGTTAAGGCCTTTCAACTATGAAACGTTGGCTACTTATGTATACCAATTTGCTAAAGACGAATTACTGGAAGAGACAGCTTTGGCTGCTATTATAATTATTTTTGCAGGCCTCGGGCCAATTATCTTATTAAATAAATATCAACAAAATTCCAATAAAACCTAATGTATTATAGCAAGTGGATTATATATTTGATCTTCGGAGCGTTTTAATTAGCCAATCTATATAGTTATATATGTTATTTTTTACTTCGCTAAATTATAATCTGAATTAATTAGAGATAAGAATGTTAAGAATATGAAGATTTTAATTATGGGCCTGCCAGGATCCGGTAAAACCTGGTTAGGAAAAAGGCTTAGTAAACATCTTATAATTCCTTATTGGGATGCTGATAACGTTCGGGGGGTATATAATGATTGGGATTTTACCCTTAAAGGAAGAGAAAGACAGGCATTACGTATGCGAAGAATTGCTGAGTTGGATGTAGTTAGTATATCCGGTTTTGTTTGTCCTTTGTCCACCTATAGAAATTATTTTGCACCGGATAAAATCATCTGGATGGATACAATAAAAGAAGGTAGATATGAGGACACAAATAAATTATTTGAAACTCCAGATGAATATGACTTAAGGATAACAAAATGGATAAAAGAAGGCCAACTGTTCAAATGCTTGGACGGTTTCAACCTTGGCACCGAGGACATAGCGAGCTTTTCAAACGAGCTCATGCGAAGACTGGCCAAGTTGTTATAATGGTTCGTGACACTGGCGAAGGATACCACAATCGTCAACAAATGATTGATGAAATAACTTCATTAGGTTTTAATCTTGATAAAGATTTCATGATACTGGATGTTCCCAATATCATAAACATTACTTATGGAAGAGATGTCGGATATTCAATTGAACAAGAAACCTTCGATAAAGAGATTGAGCAGATATCGGCTACCGAGATAAGGAAAAATTTATAAAATAACCAAGTAAATTCTCTCTAATTGTTGTCGTCTGAGAATGCCATTAATGATCGAAATTAATAAATGACAAATTGTCCATTCTCTTTTTTTTTACATATTCCGAAAACTGCTGGTACAACGTGGAGAAGCATTATAGATCTCCAATTAGGAGCGGAAAATATTATCACTTACTATAATCAAAACAATTCCTCTCTTCTAGATAACTTGTGGGCCATGGTAACTTCAAAACCAGATATTCTAGGGTTAATAGGACATTATAATTTTGGTGTTCATAACAATCTCAATCGTGAGCCTCTGCCAAGCAAGTTATACAAATATTATACGTTTTTAAGAAACCCGTTAGATTTAACAATATCTGCCTATTACGAAAGACTAAAACGTTACCCAAATGAATTCAAAAAAAATAATGGGACAACCATGACAATTTTGGAACATATTAAATGCCACCCGCATTTTTATGATAATATACAAACTAGAATGATTGCAGGCACACCAGGTTCAAACCAGATAAACCAGCACGAATTCAATCTCGCAAAAAAAAATATTAATAATAATTTTGGTTTAGTGGGAATTTCTGAAAAATTTGACGAATCTATTCTTTTATTATCAAAAATATTGAAATGGAGACCATGCAGATACGGCGCTCTAAACAGAAACCTTGAACCAAAGGTTATTGATCAAATAACTAAAAATCATATTAAAAAAATAACTTTTTATGATAATCAATTATACAACTTTGCTTCGGACCGATTAGAAGAATTAATAGAAAATCAAACTGAAATTTTTAATATTGCTCTATATGAACTCAAAAAATTAACAATAGACTCAAATCAAGAGACAAAAATTTTGACCGCGCCGTCTTCAGCAAAAAGACAAATTGAGAGGTATCTAGATACTATTTTTTGAAATAATTATATTATTACAAATTCCAAGCCTTTACGTGATTATATCCGTGTAAAGTGCCGTCAGCATTACACAAATTACAGGGGCCCTGTTTTCTCTTTCCATTAATTAATTGATTACGCCTTTTTTGCATGGCTTTTGATAGCCAAACTTCCATTAAGCTTTGAGAAAAAATATTGCCCAATTTAACTTTCTTATTCCAATCTTGAACGCACAATAATGCATCCCCATTCCAATCGATCGTCATGGAATAAGCTGGATAATGGCAAGGATGACTAATGTCTATTGGGTCTTGATCACCAATTTTTATTGTTCCTGCTCTATTCGTCAACTTTAGACCAAAACCATCTGCTTCACTGTGCCATCGATCCCTGAGTATAAATTTTTCTTCCGGACAATTAGCATCCAGGAAAAGAGACTTAAATTTCTCAACCTGATGAATACCATCGTACATACTAACCACAAAGTATCCAGCCCCAGCCTGAACCAACTCAGTGATAATACTTGGCGTTAAATAATCTCCATTCGTGACGATTTCAATTCTAGCATTCTTGCTTAAAATCGAGACTACTTCAATTATATCGGGGTGGAGCAACGGTTCACCAAAGCCACATAATACGATAGCACCTTGATATTTTATATGTTTTAGTTCCGTGGCCATCTTACGAATTAGGTTCAACGAAATATTTAAGTTTTGGTTGGGATAAAAATCATCATCAATTCTGGGACAAAAAATACACTTTCTATTGCATAATTCGGTAACATTTATGTCTATCCAACTAAATGCTGGGGAACCATTAATCATTTGAACTACATCTATATAGTTTGATTTCCTTCTAAGATTTTGTTTGGTGCTCTCATTTATGGTCATAAAAATCAATCAAATTAACAAGTTATTTTAGTTTTTAAAGTATATTAATTACAAATGAACATCGGATTAATTTATGTTAGCAATACTTTTAAACTCTATATAAATATATGATACAAAACTAAGAGCAATAAAAAAAATTAACTACATGAATATAATGCAACTTTGGTTATGACCTATGGCAAAAAAGAAAAATACTATGGAAATTGATCTTTACTCTCAAACCGATGCTCATGAAATGTCTAAAAAAGAATATTCAGAAATTCTTATTAAACAAAACTATGAGAGAAAGCTGGACAACGCATATAACCTTCCTTGGTCCTTCAATAATGCGCTTAAAGATACTAACCTTGATGATATATCAGGCGTCAGAGAGTGTTTTGACGAAAATCGGTACTTAAGTGAAAATCTAACTGTTAAAAAAGCGATCGAAGAAGGGTTAGTTGATTCCGCTTGGGACCACTGGATAGAGTTTGGTCGGATACAGAGAAGATTTGCGAAGTTTAATCTTCCGTTTGAAGTTATGAATAATAATAATCTTAATCAAGACCTGTACATTATTATCAACAGAAATTCTGTTGCCAACCTTCCGAAAGAGCTTCTTAATATATTAATCAGTCAAACAACACTCGGTTTTGATACCATAGATTTAGTCAATCCTTTTAATTATCTTTTGGTCGCCAATCTCCGTGACCAACTGATTAATGCGAAGTTAGCCCCGAGCACAACCTCAGTCATTTATTTGAAGTCAATTTTAGACCCAGCGACCTCACTAAACTCTATTACATTAAGACATATAAATCTAAACCATAATAACATATTTAATAATCGTGGATTGCCCCTTTACCTGGTAGAACCTCATTCGCCATTATACGGAGAGAATATCGTCTATGCATCCATGCATTTATCTGTTGTAATGGGATCGAAGCGCATCATTCTAGTCGGTGACCTAGACAAAGAGAATGACGAAACTATTTTTCTTCATAAAATAATATCAGATATTAAGCAGCACAATATTAACGTTATTTCTACCGATGAAAACTCATCCTTCTCTGAAGCCGGCGCAACATATATATCTTTAGATAATCTACTAAAAAAAAGTAAGCCACAGAAAAAAATAATCAAAAAAAGTTATATTATTAATGATGGTTATAACTTAAAACACAATAATTTTTTTGTCTCAAAAGCATCTGGCAGCCATTTATATGATTCAAATGGAATAAAATATATTGACACCGCAATGGCTGCAGGATCTGCTCTATTAGGGCATGCGCACGGAGGATTAAAGGAAACAATAAGTAGCGCATTGAATGAAGGAAGTCTTTTTTGTAAACCAACGACTTCTGGGATAATACTGGGCAACAGTCTAAAAAATATATTTCCGTGGTTCTCCGGTTTTGCGCTTTGCAATACTGGATCTGAAGCAACTATGCGCTTAATTCGAATTGCACGAAGCCACTCGCAAAAAAATAAAATTGCTTTGTTTGCGGGATCTTGGCACGGAACACACGACTTCCTATTAGTCGATGATAACGGATCAAATAAACCAGATAAACCCGAAGCATTCTTGCGGTCAGCAGGTAGCCCCAAAGAATTATTAGATTTGATAATTTTACTCCCATATAACAGTGACGAGGCTTTTGATAAAATTCAAAAACATAAAGATGAAATTGCTGTAGTAATTACAGAGCCCATTCAGGGTTCAAATCCCAAAGAGAGCGATGTTAAATTTATGAGAGACCTGAGAAAGGTAACTCAGGAGAATAATGTACTACTAGCATTCGATGAAATAATAACTGGAGGGCGGCTTGGTTTAGGAGGTTTTCAAAAACGATATGGAATTCTCGGAGACTTAGCAAGTTATGGTAAAATTTTTGGTGCTGGTCTTCCATTTGGTTTCGTTGGTGGAACAACCAAAATTATGGAAAATATTTTTGACCCAGCATCACGAGGTCGCCATATTTCAGAAAATAAACCATTGATAATGGGAGGAACATTTACCGGAAATCCACTGGCCTTATCCGGTTGTAATTACCTACTCGATCATTTGCGCGAAAACGAAGAAGAAATTTATACTTACATAGACCGCCTTTCAATGGATATGCGCGATAGCATTAATCAGTTCTGTGAAGAAGAAAAAATAGCGGTTAGAATGTCGGGAATCGGTTCAATAAATAGATTAATTTTTAGTGATCAAGAAATTCTTTCCGCGCGCCATAGAGATGAGGTTGAGACACCCCCAAAAATACAATCCAAAATTTACGCTGAATTACTTGCCAAGAAAATACATGTGGCTGGGAATAGGCTTATTTTTCTGAGCACTGCCCATACACCAGAGGAAGTTTCATTCATAATAGATGAAATTAAAAGAACACTTCTTGAGTTCAAACAGGGACGAGTAATTTGAAAAATAATACTTTAGAAAGTGGAGATTTTATTTTTCGTGAGAACGATAAAGGAGCACTTGAATTTGTTGGTGATTTTAATGGACTCTATTCTGCCAACGATGATCCGTGGTCGCAATCAGGAGAAAAACTAGAATGGTCACCTTATTATAATTTCTCTCGAGCCCGAATTACGAACGAATTAAAAAAGTATTCAGGAAACAGGAATGTTCTTGAGGTAGGATGCGGACTTGGCTTTGTTGTAAAATTCCTATCGATGAAATTTTCTTCTTTTGTTGTTGATGGTTTAGATATAAGCCAAATCGCGATAGAAAAAGCTCAAATTAGATTTCCCGACTATAATTTTATAATCGGTGATATTACGGCGCCAAATTTTAAGACTTATCGGCAATATGATATTATACTACTCAACCAGATACTATGGTACGTTCTAATATCATTAAAAGATGCCATGAAAACATGCCATGAACTCTTATCAAGTTCTGGCACTTTAATAATAAGCCAAGCATTTCTGAAAACCCAACAAAAATATGGACGCGAAATAATTGATGGTTATGAGGGTTTAAAGTTATTTATGGTAGAAAATTTAAATAATGAGTTTACCTTAATTTCCGAAAAATACGATGCCAATTCAAAATTTAAACATAACGATGGCCTATTAGTTTATCGGAAACGTTAACGATAAAAAAAATGTCACTCAAACCGACTAACCGTATGAATAAAAAATCGAAAAACATTAATAATTTTGCCTCTTTATTTAAACAAAAAAGTATAGAGGATCGTCTATTTGAGGCTAGCAATCTAATTAATTTTGTTGAGCTTAAGAAAGACAGGTCAGCATTACCCGAGCTAGAATTAGCAATTAAGTTGTTGGAAGAAAACTTACTAGATTATGGGGATTGCGAGACCAGCGCTCTATTACTCGCCCGACTCTTTTTATGGCAGGATCGGTTAGAAGAGGCTTTAGAATTATGTAACAAGATTCTCAATTTAAATAAGTATAATTATTTAGGGTTGCACATTCGAGGCATAGTACAACTTCATATGGGTGAAGTTGATGGAGCTATTATTGATTTATTATTTTTGCATAAAATTAATCCAGAGCACGGCCTAGTTGCATGGAACTTAGCGAATGCTTATTTTTTAGATAAAAAATATAAACTAGCCTGGAGTGTGTTTGATAGAGCAAATTCAGTTTTATTTAATAATTATCCGAAAGTTCCATTATGGTCTGGTGAGGATTTAGATAATACGAACATTATTTTAACTCAATATAATTCACGTGGTGGTGGTGATGATATAATGTACGCACAAATAATCCCGGAAGTCCTAAATATCGTGAAAAGTGCTTTCATTGAGACTGATCCTAGGACCTTTTCGCTTTATCAGCAGTCATTCAAAGGCCAGAATATTTTTTTAAGTGGTGACACGCCTTGGGTAGACCATACTAAGATTGACTTCCAAATAATGGTTCCATCACTTGGGACTTTATTTAGGCAGGAAGAGTTTCAATTTAAAAATACTAACAGTTATTTAAAACCTGCACACACTGAAATTAAACGATGGGATAAACTAACTAAAAGAATCGCAAACAAGAATCTCAAAGTAGGTATATGCTGGCGAAGCTTAATTTCAATTGGTTTAACAGGGCCATTTAGTTCAAACCTTGATGATTGGGGGGAAATTTTAAAAATACCCGATATAAGTTTTTTTGAACTTCAATATGACGAAAGCGAGAAAGAAAGGCAGCGTGCAGAAAATTTATTTAACACAGAGATTCACAAATTGGATAATGTCGATATGATGACAGAATTTGAGAAGATTTCAGCTATTTGCCTTAACATGGATATTGTTATATCTGCTGTTACAACGGTTGCCCTTATTGCTAATGCATCTGGTGCCCGTGTCTGGGAATTACGTCCAAAATATACTGCACTCGATATGAGTGGATTACCATGCTTCCCAAATCGTCAAATTTATTCAAGAGGCCACTCAGAATCCTGGAAAACCGTACTTAGTCAAGTTGCGAGAGATTTGAACAAATTAATGAATGAATCTCGTGAATAACTCTTCAAGATATTCAGCGAATCAGGGAAATTTAATTTTTGAGGGAATTAAAAAAAATCCACTGCACCATATGGAGCCAGAATTAAGCAAAGCCATCGCTTATTTTAATACCGTAGAAATGCATGATCCCCAGTTTCTAGATACACAATTATCTAAAATAGATATTTTGACTTGGCGTGATCAATTAGATGAGGCTCTTAAATTAGCGGAACTATTAATAGAGTTTAAAGGATATGATACTGATATCATCTTAAAACGAGTATTGATAAATATCCAAAGTGGAGAACTTGATTTTGCACTCAGAGATATTAAAGGACTGCAATCGATTGACCCGTATAATTCTCTCTACTTCCGCCTGAAGGCTATGTGTTTGTTTCAACAAGGCCAAATTAGTGAGGGCTGGAAATACGCCACAACTTCTTTCAACTTTGAAAATTTGAATGTTCGATATCAGAACTTACAAAGATGGAATGGTGAAAGTCTAGACGATAAAGTTATCGTTTTAACCATGCTCGATATACGAGGTGGTGGTGACGAAATAATGTTCGCAAGCATCATTCCTGAAATTATCCGAAGAACACGCATTTGTTTCGTAGAAACTGAAAAAAGGGCTTTATCTCTATTCGAACAATCATTTAAAAATGCAATAGTTTTTTGCAGAGGAGAAGAGCCATGGAAAAATAAAAATATTAAAGTTGATTTTCATTGTTGGTCTAGAGAATTAGCTCCATATATATTTCCATCCGCCACAGATTTTCCAAAATCCAATAAATACCTCGAATTAACTGATAAAAATTTTTCTTTTTGGGACCAAAAATTACAGAAAATAAATGATGGTAAATTCACTATTGGATTATGTTGGCGTAGCTATCACTCTGTAGGACCGAATATGCCAATGTGCACGAAACTTAACGACTGGGAACCAGTTTTCAAAATGCCTAATGTTACTTTTATAAATCTACTCGGCATTGACGATCAAAATGAAGTACTAGAAACTGAAAAAAAATTCGGAATTAGAATTCATTCAATCGATGGAAGCAATTTTTCTAAAAACTTTGACGATATTGCAGGCATAGCCAAAGCATGCGATGCTGTTATCACCGTTCCCTCCACAACCAGCATTATAGCAAAAGGAGTTGGCGCTAATGTCCTTCATCTCCAGGCAGAATATACAGCATTGTGCATGGATATATTACCATGGTTTCCAGATCAAAAACTATATACACGGAAGTGGAATGAGACTTGGGAATTTACGATAAACCAAATTTCTAAAGATATTAGAAAAATAGTTTTGAAAAATGATAAAAGTTTGTAATTGCGATATTTTTCTGAGGCCTTTTGATTTTTCCTAAGCCCGATACAAAAGCCTTTTAAGGAATTTAAATCCTATATTAATTTGTATATAATAACTTATACTTTTTAGATTGGAATAAAGTTTAATGATCGTAATGGGCGTAAAATCTATTGGCCATGATACCGGTGCAGCAATAATCTCTGATCGTGATCATAAACTGAAAATTTGCGCTATATCCGAAGCTAGGTTAAATCGTATTAAACATAGTTGGCGTTTCCCATTGCATTCAATACAGTATTGTTTAGATGCATTCGGGCTAAATGATTTAAATAAAATTGATGCTTTATATTGCGATGCGCACATTGGACAGTTGACATCTAACATATCTACCCGAACTCCAAATTCTCTTGATCCAAGTTGTGATACAGTTGAGGCATTTAATCAAATTATTCATTCTTTGTTAGAAATTGATAGGGAAAAAGTTAGATATTGCAGCCACCTTAAAGCTCACGCGGCAAGTTCATATTATTTATCGCCCTTTGATGAAGCGACTGCATTAGTAATAGATGGGGGATTTGGTTTATTTAAAGGGAAAGGACTAAATCTCGAGACCATTCATATGAATGGTTACTTTGATTCTTGGGAGTTCGGGAAACAAACAACAAAGAAGAATATCGCAACGACAGGTGTATTATACGAGTTCATTACAACTGTTCTCGGATTTTCTGGCTTTGATGCGGGGAAAACAATGGCTCTTGCTTCCTTCGCACAAAACTTTGAAAGAAAAAATTATTTTCCCATACCAGATGATCGCCATAATGATATTTGGAACGATTATCGACCGCTCATAAATTGGATTAAGAACAATATACACGACTTCAATAATGCAAATCGTAACGAGCAGGTAGTGAATTTATTATCAGAAAAATGGGTTAATTTAGCTCGACAAGCTCAAGAAATGCTTGAGGAAGATGTTATATTCTTAATAAAAGAGGCAATAAATACAGTTTCTAGCAAAAACTTGGTGTATTCCGGCGGTGTTGCGCTATCTTGCATAACTAACCGTAAAATTATCGATGCAAACATTGTTGACAATATATTTATACAACCCTCCTCATCTGACGAAGGCATAGCCCTTGGCTGCGCGTTGTCAGGGTATTACGAAGAGGGTGGCCAACATAGAACTCTAATGGATAATTCTTATCTCGGTAGAGATTATGACCAATCCGAAATTCCTAACATACTTCGAGATAATTCTCTTCAGTATAAGAAAACAACTGCTAGTGAAGTTGCGAAATTAATAGCGTCAGGAAAAATAGTAGCGAGAGTTTCTGGGAAATCTGAATATGGACCAAGAGCGCTAGGAAATCGCAGTATACTTGCCGATCCCCGAAATCCAGATATGGTGAATATTCTTAATTCAAAAATTAAACATAGAGAATCATTTAGGCCTTTTGCTCCTTCTGTAATATACGAAAAAAGAGATGAATATTTTGATATGGCTACCGAGGGCCCATACATGAATATAGCTGCACCTGTAAGATCAAAGTACAAAACAAAGTTACCAAGCGTAACCCATATAGATGGCAGTTGTAGACCCCAAACCGTCAAGGAAAATCAAAACCCGAATTACTATAGTTTACTCACAGCATTTGGTCATGAGACTGGAATATATTGCCTCATAAATACTTCATTTAATGACAATGGCGAACCAATCGTCGAGACTTACGAGGATGCAGCACGTACATTTCTTCGAACTGATATCGATTATTTATTTATTGAAGATTATTTAGCCTGGAAACCACAGAACCAAGAGGCAAATAGGAAGCTCGCAATGCGAAGTGAAATGCATGACGAGGAATATCAAAC
>JADHRD010000104.1 GCA_016777585.1 Rhodospirillales bacterium
GCAATAAACTTTGCATCAACAATTCCAGCTGAAATTGATGCAGTCCAGTTATGTAAGCCATAGTACATCCCAATGCTAGGCAAGAATAAAACTGATCCAGCGATTGATAATACCACAATTACGCTCGCTATTGAATTTCTGGCAATATAAGGTCTTAGAATAATTATGCCGAGTAATGTCAAAATCGACGAGAGCAATGACAAAACCGAAAAGAACTGCTCATTAAACCCAAGCACATCGATTTCAAACCAGTTCATACCTGGGCCTGGATTAGGCACTGCTCTAAAAATAAAAATAATAATGGCAGTACCAACAATCATCAATCTCTGGTTTTCGGGAAGTTCTTTTAATAATCGCCCCATAAGAAAAAGAATAATAATAACCGAACCTAAAAACACTATTTCTTGGGCAAAAGGTATTTTGAAAGATCCAACGCCTACCGAAAAAATAACAAAAACGAGACTGCCTATAAGTATTGTCCAATTAACCTCGATTTTATTTTCACTTACTTCGATTGAATTATCAGGGGTCTTAAATCGACGGCGAACCGAATCTCTTTTCCGTTTTAAATAAATTGCTAGAAATACGCCTAATACTGAGACCAGAGGTATAACCAAGGCATATAAATAAATATTAGCATACAGCAGAATTCGATCGTTCTCGTCTAGTGAATCTACACCTTGAAATAGAATTACATTTGCGAGCGCGACAATTACAGTTCCGCCAATAATTGCGAACCTTCCTAGAGTTTGCATTGTTGTATGCATCTCCTTAACTTTATCAGAGCTAAATTTTACGCCTTTTTCATCCTCTAAAGGAACCGCTTCAACCGTCATAGCATCGGCAACCACGTCCTGAATGACGTAACCTACAGGAGATAAAATAACACTTAAAATAAACCAAGTCTCAGCAGACAAATAGTTCGCCATGAAGGTAGTATGGCCGATTAATCCGTACATTATTAAGAGACTAAAAGCGATAACTGAAGCACCAAAATAAACCATATAATTTTTATGCTTCCATATTAAATCAACAAGATGTCCAAGTGGCATCTTAAGAGCCCAGGGGAGGCCCGCCCAAAACCCCAGACTAGCCAAAAATGCCGCCGAGAGATTTAAATAATCTTTAATGAAAAACATCCCAACAATACCTGTTAGGCCCGCTATACCAGCCGCTACGTATACCATTAAGGGCGGCAAATAGCTCCACTGGAACTCCTTTGCCAATCCAACAATTGAGTCTTTAAGATAGCTTATCACTATTACAACATTACCCTATAAGTTAGCCATTGAATTTGTTTGCACTTCTTTAGCCTTCAGTTTTAGCAGAAGGACAATATTTTAGCACCCCCCGAAAAATAAATTATTGAGATTATAATAGTAAAAATCAAACTATCTAAAATATAATTTTATCATACTCTGAATATAACGTATTGGCGCTCAAAGTCGGAGAATATGTTAAAATAGATTTTATAATGATGAACCAATAGCCTAATTCATTTTTTGTTATTTTATCATACTTGCCCTCGAAAGATATAGCCTTATACTATTAAAAATTTCAATAATTTTGGTATAACAGAGAGGCAAAAATAGTGGCACAAGATTTATTATTAGTTGGAAGTATTGCTTTCAGCACTGCGGAAGAGGTTTTCAGGTCAATCGGTCCGCGTTTAGGAAAGTCTCTGCCTTATATTCCAGATGGCGAAACAGGCGAGCGACAATATTGGGTCAACCATATTGCTTATAGAGTTCTTCACGGGCACCCTGACATCGAGACAATTAGCAGACCTATGACTAAAGAAGGCATTGAATGCTGGCACGAACCTTATGATCATGGGATGTGGCAATTTAAACTAAAACCTGGAATTAAACAAGTTCGCTTTGGAGATCTCGGTTGGCGTTTAGGTTATGCTCGAGACGCGATTAGTTCTTATTTTATTTTTAAGACATTGCGCGATGAAGGTGTAATTCCACCCGACATTAAGTTTCAAGTATGTCTGCCTCTTACTGCAAGCGCTGTTTATCGATGGTTAGCAGATAAAAATGATTATCCAGCTATACGTGAAGGGTTTAGCGAAGCACTGCACCATGAAGTAATAACCATTTTCAATAATATACCTCATAAGGATTTGGCAATTCAGTGGGATTGCGCGATAGAAGATACGGTTATTGAGGAAGCCTTGGCAAAAGCGGGTGGTCTTACAAAAGATGTTCAGAGATTGGTTGATCAACTGTTTGAACCAGCTAGAGATGTCTCCTCCCACATTCCAGACGATGTTACTTTGGGCTACCATGCATGCTATGGTACTTCTGGCGGTTGGCCGAAAAGGGAACCAGAGGATTTAACTGGGGCAGTTCTATTGTGTAACGCAGCAATAAAATCATCAGGGAGGCGCGTTGATTTTTTACATATACCAACAATAAATTCTAAAGGCCCTAATTATTTTAATCCATTGAGTAATTTGGACCCTCAAGGTGCGCGGATTTATATGGGCCTTATACATGCCCTTCACGATTCGAACGGTATGCGCGCGCAAATGGAGGATATCAAAACATACTTTCACGACTTTGGTATTGCAGCCCCATGCGGTTTTGGCCGAGGGCCTGGAAAAATGTCGTCGCAAGATGGTCTAGCGACAGCAAATGACTACATGGAAGGATTAATAAATGCCCATAGTGAGGCCATTAAATTATTATGGGAAGTTTTAGAAAAATAGATTGTGGATCCTGAATGATTATTCAGTTTTATGATGTCAAATATCGGATCCAAAGTGGCTAATCTATTCAAAAATTAACTTTAAGTTTAAATTACAAAGGAACAATTGAATCTATCATTCTAGCGGTTTTAGTAATCACCTAAAATATCAAAAAATTTAGTGGTGAGAGCGTTTTAAAAATTGAGTTATTATAAATTACTTTAAAGATATTTAGTATGTTATGATAACATCTGGCGAAAAAGGTTGGGTATCTATAATCGTTAAAAAATTAAATTTGAAAGAATAAATGCTAAACCGACGTAAATTCTTAAAATATATCAGTACGGCTCCTCTTCTCTCACTCACACCGGGCACCAGCCTAGGCTCAGACAAAACAATAACATATAAAATTCTAGCCAAGGAGGGTAAACGGCAGTTAGGACCGCAAAAGTCTAATCTCTCATCACTCTGGCTTTACAATGGAATAACACCAGGGCCCATAATAAGAGCAAAAAAGGGTCAAGAACTCATCGTTGAGTTTACAAATAACCTAACGCAGCCCACCACAATTCATTGGCATGGTATCAGAAATCTTAATAAAATGGATGGTGTGCCTGGATTAACCCAGTCCGCTGTAGAACCTGGCGAAACTTTTATCTATCGTTTTCCTACCCGCGATGCCGGGACATTCTGGTATCACGCACACAATAAGGCTTGGGAACAAGTCGCTAGAGGTTTATACGGACCCTTAATCATTGAGGAATTGGATAGTAGCAAAAATGCGAGAGACAGACTGATCGTAGCTGATGACTGGCGCCTCACACCAGATTACCAAATTGAGGAGAATACTCTAGGCTCTTTGCGAGATTGGTCACATCAGGGGAGAATTGGGAATTGGCTGACAATTAATGGGGAGAGCAAACCAGAAATAAGCTTACCTGTGGGATCCGTAAAACTAAGACTAATCAATACCGCTAATGCTCGAACTCTAGCTTTTGAATTCGGAAATGCTAACAAATTTGAGGTTATCGCCTTGGATGGCGCGCCATGTACCCCCTTCATCCTAAAATCTATAAAATTGGGGCCCGCACAAAGAGCTGATATACTATTGAATTATTCTGGCGACGAATATTTCCTTTATGAGGTAGCTACAGGAAAACGACATGAAGCGGCAAAATTTGTTCCAAGCCGCTTAACCGCGGAACCCTATAAACTGGGCAAAGAAACAATCCCTTGGTACCCAGCCCCAAGTGCCGAAAGTGCCAAAATTATTAATATCCACATGCAAGGTGGAGCAATGGGTAATTTGTCATCAGCGTATTATTTGGGTAGAGAGATTCCCCTCAGGGAACTCGCCCAAAAACATTCAAAGGTATGGGCCCTCAATAAAAAAGTTGGTGGATATAACCAAATTTTAGCAGCTTTATCCCTAGGCGATGTTGCAATCCTTAGGGTATGGAACGATACACGATGGAAACATTCTATGCACCTTCATGGTCATCACTTCTGGGTAAACTCAAAAGAATTCTCCGGCCCTGACCGGAAAGTCCTGAGAGATACATATTTAATGTTACCAAATGAAAAGGCTGATTTTCTTTTTGTAGCGGATAATCCCGGTCAATGGTTATTTCATTGTCATATGTTGGAACATCATGCATCTGGTATGGGTGGAGTAATTAAAATTATGTAATATTATTAAGATAAAATATGCTCTACACACCAAAGGTACTTTTACCAATATAATATATTTATAGACTATATTAAAAGGGAAGAGTTATGGACTCTTATGAAGCCAATCTAATTTATGGGGTAGCATGGATAAGTTTTGGTTTAATACACTCGTTATTTGCGGCAACAAAAATAAAAGATACGCTAGAACCACTGTTAAATGGGTATTATAGACTTTCATATAATTTACTTGCTCTTTCGCACATTGTAATTATTTGGTTCATTGGCTCACATGTCTTTAACAAAATTAACTTTATTATGTTACCCATTTACATCGAAATAATATTAAATATTATATCTATCTTCGGTTTAATACTGCTCGTTATATCATTAAAAAACTATAATCTTGGGTTATTCTCTGGCGCAAGCCAAATTAGGTTTTATAAATTAAATAAAAATAAAATAAATAATGAGCCCTTAAAAAGGATAGGTCTAAATGCCTACATACGTCATCCCTTGTACTTATCTCTATACATAATTTTGTGGAGTCAGGCATCCACTGCTTTTGGATTATCGACTGCAATTTGGGGATCAATCTATCTTGCAATAGGTACTTTCTTTGAAGAAAGACGATTGTTACTAATGTATGGAAATAGCTATCGAGATTACAAGATTAAAGTGCCAGCTTTAATACCTTGGAGAGGAAAACTCCATTGACAAAAAAAGAACTCAAATTCAGGCATTGTTTTATCTTAAAAAACGAGAGTCGGTAAATATTAGTGTAAGTAATTAAAATTATTACGTATTCCTAAAATAGACCTTATCTCGAAGAAATCACTCCTATTACTTCAGATAAGTGCATTACATCAGCATATTTATGATGCAGATCAAATAGGCTGACTTTATGAGCAATTTCACTTCGATCAAATACGCATTCCTCAACAATTGAAATATGAAAGCCATTGGAATATGCATCAACGACACTTGAACGAACGCACCCTGAAGTACTTTCACCACAGACAATCAAACTATCATGGTTATTTTGAATAAGATGAGCTAGGAGTGGCGTGCCGAAGAATGAACTAGCCCTCTCCTTGCGAACAATTACGTCTTTTGCTAATGGTTTAAAAGCATCATGTATTTCATAATCACTCTCTATCAGAGGGGCTCGTTTGCGTCGCGTTGACCTTACTCTATTTTCAGAAAACTGACCTGAAACGTAATAAATGGGTAATTCTGCAGACCGACAACTTTCCAATAAGCGAACTGTTGGTTCGATAGCCTCATGCGCATATTTTCCACATGTACCTGGAAATTCCTCTGTAATTTCATGGGGAGGATGTGATCCGCCTTTGTAAACAAGATTATATAAATCGATAACTAAAACTGCTGGTTTTTTGCCAATGCAGGTTTCCCGAATAAAAGGTGCATAGGTTTTATAATCTTCATCAGAATAAAGACCCTGCCAACAATGATTTTCGAACTCTTCTTTACTCGCCATTTACTTCATACCTCTAAACTAAATATCTAACAAAATACTACTTAGACCTATTACAACGTTATGATTATTAACAGCATTCTCGAAGCTAATCATAAAATATTTAGATTTAATATTTTTACAATGATAACAATTTTCCTATTAGCCGTCATAGCCTTAATCGTATAAAAGTATTTTTTTTGTTGATTACTTGTTTTATGGGCATGATTTGATAACTTTATGATAGTTTTTTCGGGATTAAAGGGGGAGCAAAACGATGGCTATTAATTATGAATCCATAGAAGTTAATGAAATGTCACCCGCATGTGGTGCAATTATTGAAGGAATAGATTTATCAAAAGATCTTAGCAATCAAGAATTTAGCGAGATTCATAAAGCATTACTCGATCGCACTGTAATAGTTTTTCGCGATCAAAATCTCACTGAGACCCAGCACGTACAATTTGCGCGGCGCTTTGGAGATATTCAGCCAAATGCGATATCTGGATTTGCAAAACATGAGAAAGAGCCTGAAATAGACATTTTGGAGTCAGATGCTGACAATCCTCCATACGTAACTCTGGACTTATGGCATACAGATTTTGCAGGGAGAGAAAAGCCCACTCTAGGGACAGTTATTTATGCTAAAGATATACCGCCAGAAGGCGGGGATACAATTTGGGTAAGTTCATATGCAGCCTACGAGGGCCTTTCAGATAGAATGAAAGCGCATGTTGATGGTTTATTTGCCTATCATAATGCTTACCAAAACTATGATGAAACAGTCCGACCTGAGCTTTGGGAAAAAGACTACCAAGTGTATAAACGTGAGAGCAAAGCGAATTATAGACCGGCTCTACACCCAGTAGTTCGAACGCATCCTGATACAGGTAAAAAAGGTCTTTTTGTTAACGAGTCTATGACGAGTGTTATTAAGGATATGGATCGACGTGAAAGTAGTTTCTTATTAAGTTATTTGTTTGAACACTTACGGACTCCCGAATTCCAGTACAGACATAAATGGCGGAAGAACGACTTTGTAATTTGGGATAATCGCTTGAGTCTACATTATGCACTCTTTGATTATACCGAACACAGATTAATGCACAGAGTAAATATCGTTGGCAGTAAGCCAATATAATTTTAGCGTGTTTGGCATCTAAGTTTTTAATACCTCAAAAATTTTTATAGGCATAACGATCAGAGTTGCATCAAAGAACCAAGGTATCTAGAAATTGCATATCAGTTATTGAATAGAAACGCTACTGATTCGAAACATTTGGTGTTAATCCTAATTCATAAATACGAAAATGAAAGGATTACAAAATGTTAATCGTAATAGCAAAATTTACAGCATGGTTTAATAAAATCACTGAGGCATCGTATCTGGCGTGGTCAAAGCATCAAACTGACCAATTCTAGAACTTATATCGAGAGCAGGGGTTTCTAATATATTAAATTAGTCCCCTACCCCGATGTGGTTTATTCGAAACAGACTATAAGAATGTCTATAGATCCTCAAATCAAAAACTAGAAAACCTAGAGAAGTATTATCAATTAACTTCTC
>JADHRD010000016.1 GCA_016777585.1 Rhodospirillales bacterium
AGTGGCTTATCCCATTCAAACGGTTCAATAACATTATGTTCAATGAATGTGACATTATCAAAGTCAGGAACCGTCACACCTTCTTTTCCAGCTGTTATTAGGTTATCGAGTATCACTAATTTAGCAGGCTTTTCCAGCACAGTTTCATTTAAATGAATAAAAACTTCTGTGAAATAACGTCCAAGAAAACCGCGTCCACCAGTTAATAAAATGGTCTTACCTGAAAATTTATGTGCTAACGTAGCCAATCGATCAGTAATTTCTTGAATGTCTGATTTCAATAGAAATTTAGTCATATGATATAAGTCCATTAAATAAATTTTAAGTGCGGGAGGAGAACAATAAATTGGCCGCGGTTTAAGGTAAACTGTTTATGTTTTTCGATCAATCAGCCATACATATTTCATTAATGACATCGTTAAGAATGTCACGCCTAGCAACAAACCACCAATGGTTTTTTTTCTGCAATTACATGTTGCTCTAACTATGAAGGAAGCATTACTCGTTCCTGAATGCACTAATACCATTAGCGCTCTTATATACATTATTGTTGGACTAACAAGATTATAGTTTCGGAGAGTACGCTTCATATAAAAAAATTATAGGTATATTGTTCTTCTTCGGATTGAAATTTATTACTAATTAAGAATGAATAGGCAACTTTAATCCCAGGAAATATCTGTGGTTGCATAGAAAAAGGCCAGGAGTGGCCGATAGAGAGCCTTCTAAACCTTCAATAGTAATAACAACAATACTGGCAGCGCTAATATGGAATGAGCGGACTGGTTCCCCATCCACATGAACGGTGCAGGGTCCTTAACAAAGTTGCGTCATCTATTACTGCAACCTTTTCAACTTTACCATTTAATTTAACGTTTATACTATTTATTAAAACCACCTGGTTAAGTTATCTTTTTAAATTAATTAATATAATGACATCAATATTTTTATACCTTTGCAAGAGTTTAAAAATTATGACATGCAGTTTAAGCTAAATTCAACTTTGGGTTTTCGAAACTGAGCACTCTCTTTTATTAAAAAGAAAAAAAATTTAATCATACTGAAACTAATATCATTTAGTTATTTCCATAAGATTATGCGTAATAGACAGAAGAGAATAAATGTTCTCACTCAGACAAATTTTACAGTCATTTACTCCCAACTTAGATATTCTTGATATTGGAGCGATGATCGAGGGAACCCCAAGGTATGCACCGATTTACGATCCCGACCATACCAATCTAACTCTGGTAGAACCTAACAAAAAAGAAGCAAATAACCTTAAAAAGATTTTTAGTAAGAATATTCGAATACTCGAGGATTATCTCGGAGATGGGAAATCATGGCAATTTCATACTACACAATACCCCGGTTGCAGCTCAATTTATGAACCCGATCCAGAAATAATTAATCAATTTCAGTCAATCGGCACGGAACTCAATTCAAACTTTGCCGTAATTGAGAAAACAATTGTTCAAACGGCCAAATTAGATAATATTTCACCTTCGATTTTAGCTGATTTAATCAAAATTGACGTGCAGGGTGCTGAATTAATAGTTTTAGAAAATGCTAAAAAAGTATTACGTGACACATGTGTGATAGAAACTGAGGTTGAATTCATCCAATTATATAAGAAACAACCGCTTTTTGGTGACCTTCAAGTTTTTCTAAAAGGTATGGGGTTTTCCTTTCACAAGTTTATTGATGTTGGAAGTCGTTGTTTTCGACCCATGAGTTTTCATAATAATCAATTTTCTGGGATGAGTCAGATGCTTTGGGCTGATGCTATTTTCATAAAGGATTTTTCAAACTTCGATTATTATACCAACGACCAACTTTTAAAAACTGCAGTTATAATGCACGATATATACAGCTCTTTTGATTTTACCTATCGACTGCTTAAGGAGTTTGATAGCCGCAATGGTACCAGATATACTAAGAATTACATGAAGAAACTGATGCTAGATCAACCGCTACCTAGATTTATGCTCAATTTAAAAGAAACAATATAAAGAAAAAATTTGAAAATTATGCTTTTATTGGGCGGGATACATTTTATCACCTCGGAGCGTAGCTATTAAAAAAATATAATGATAATTATCTTAACAAACAGGTCCATTAAATGAATAACATAAAAAAAACAACGCATATTCGATCTAATTTTCAAAACGTACCCTTTTGGAACCCAACGAAAATATTTGATCACGAGATTGGAAAAAATATACATAGAATGGACCTCAACGAGTGCCCATACCCACCCTCAGAGAGAGTGGTAAAAGCTATTCAAGAAGCAGCGCGGGACCTTAACCGATATCCAGATGGCACTTGTCCTTCGCTTACCCCTATGATCGCGAAAGATCTAAATATTCCAGAAGATACCATAACCTGGGGAGGTGGAAGCACTCAATTATTAACAGCCATTGCCGAAATCTCAGTTGCTCCTAACCAAAATATTGTTGCTCCTAAATTAGTTTGGAAACGCTTTCAGGGAGTATATAAAATTGTTGATGCAAATGTGACACATGTTGAAAATAATTCAGATGGTTCAATCAATGTTGGGTCGATGCTTAGTGCAATCAATTCAGACACAAAACTGGTGATATGCGTTACACCAAATAATCCAACTGGTTTAATGTTATCAGAGACAGAGATGAAAAAGTTATGCGAAGAAACGCCAGACGATGTTTTGCTTTTCATTGATGAAGCTTACTATGAATTTGCAATACACGCAGGAGGACCAGATGTATTGAAAATATTGAAAAATAGACGAGGGCCTTGGGTGGTAACGAGGACCTTCTCTAAGGCTTATGCGCTAGCCGGAATTCGTCTTGGATATGTTATTTGTAGCTCAAACGAAATTGTAAATGCTATCAGGATGGTCTCTAGTACCTTTAATCTAAATGGAATGGCAGAAGCTGCAGCAATTGCAGCTTGGGAGGAACCTGAATATTCTAAGTTTATATTAGATAGAAACGCAGAAGAGCGAGAAAAAGTGGTAAATGGGCTTAAAGCTCTTGGTTATAACCCGATCGAATCTGTCACAAATTTTGTATCTTGTGACATAAAACGTCCGGCTTCAGAAGTAGTAACAAAAATGCGTGAACGGGGTATAAGAATTTCGACGGTTGGGGGTGGCGAGTTTGAAAATTTTATACGCTTGTCAATGGGTCTACCAGAAGATACTGAAGCATTCCTTGATGCCATAAAAGAAATATTGGAGTAAATATTTTTATCATCTGATGCCTACAAAGATAATCTTTGTAATCAAGAAGCTGCTCTATTTCCAATTTTTTTTGCGAGAGCGTCTAATTTATTATAGAGATCTTCTAACTCAGTCTCTCCAAATTCTGAGGTCATTTCTTGATAAATTTTCTCTGAATTAGGACCTATTCTAGCCACTAGGTCTTCACCTCTCGGCATAATGGATACTATAGTTCTGCGATTATCGGAAACATCTACGTTTTTTGCAAGGAGGTTGCGTTTCTCCATAGACCTTATTATGCGGGTAATACTAGGCTTTAAAATGCAACACAAATCAGCAAGCTCGCCCAAATCTTTTACTCCATGGTCGAATAAAGCTCGGAGAACCCTCCACTGCTGATCAGTTAAATCGTATTTTCGTAAATTTGGGCGAAACTTCTCCATCATGATTTCTCGTGTTCTAAGCAAAATCATGGGCAACGATCTTGAGAAATCGCGTAACTCACACTTTATGCTAGCCTCAAATTTATTTTCAGAACTCACCCCATTATACTTTCATCTTTAACACTGTTTTTGAGAGTACCAATAGATGGAACGTGAACTTCGATAACATCATCTGGTTTTAACCAGATAGGTGGGTCGAATCTTGCCCCAGCTCCTACCGGTGTTCCCGTAGCTATTATATCGCCTGGTTTTAATTCAAAAAATGTTGATAGGTAACTTAACAAGTATGGGAATTTAAAAATCATATTACTTATGCTATCATTTTGTCGTATTTCCCCATTTACTCTAGTCTCGATTGATAAATTATCATAGCTGTTGAATTCATCAGCAGTCACGATCCAAGGGCCAATTGATGCACTTTTTGCAAAATTCTTTCCTTGAGTTACATTAAACTTTGCATGACGTACCCAGTCGCGAATTGTACCCTCATTCATTATTGTTAGACCAAATATATGCTCAGCAAAATTTTCAGGTTTTATTCGTCGGCCACCCTTTCCGACGACTATGACAATCTCACCTTCATAGTCTAACTGCTCAGACTCGGGTGGTCTCAAAATATTTTGGTTGTGTCCCACAAATGAGCCCGGTGTTCTTAAAAAAAGGCTCGGATATTTTGGAGCATCTGAGCCATCTTTGTATTCTGCATTGCGATTTCCATAGTTGACGCCAATACATATTATCTTTTCAGGAGTTTTTATGGGTATATTAAATTCTATATCTTCTAGATTGAAGTCTGGGGTAAGAGTCTCAGACAACTCTCGAATTCTATCATATTGGTTTTCACGAATTACATCTATCATGTCAGGTAACTCGGACTTCAAGCGTGAGCCTAAATCTATTATCTCATCGCCAATTATACAGCCGTAACTCGTAAATTTATTTGTTTTAAAATTAACTAATTTCATTCTTCTACTCGCACTTTTGTCATTAAGCCAGAACGTTCTAGAACACCATCAAGACGCTTCTCCAGATCTTTGTCAGCTGGCATCATTGGTAATCTATGATGATTTTCAGGAATTATACCGAGCCTTTTCATCATATACTTGATAGGAATCGGATTGGTGTCATAAAATACACTTTGATTAAGCTCTAATAGCCTTTGATGAATGGTTCTGCCTTTTACAAGATCATTATCCCAAACAGCCTGACACATCTCTGATAGCAAATCTGGTCGAAGGTTCCCAACAGCGTTCATTAGGCCAACTGCCCCTATTGCCATTTCCGGAAAACTTAGCTCTTCAAGGCCAACAAAGACGAGGAAATCTGGGAAGGCATCAATACATTCAGAGACAAAAGCAAGATCATTAACTGCGTGTTTCATTCCAACAAAATTGGGGGATCTATCTTTTAACTGCTTAACCGTTTCTAACGTTATAGAAACTGAAGCCCGGCCTGGAATGTGATAAATCATCCATGGTGTATTAATACCATCCATTACGTCTAAAAAATATTCAATCAACCCACGTTGAGGTGGCTTGATATAATATGGCGTTACAATCAATAAGGCATCCACACCAGCCGCTTCAGCATGGCGTGTTAATATTTTTGTCTCAGCTAAAGACTGAGATCCCGTTGCAGCAATAATGGGTAAGCGACTATTGTTCACGTCGATTGCAGTATCAACGGTTTTATTACGCTCCTCCGTTGTAAGTGTAGAAGGTTCAGCCGTCGTCCCATTAACTAAAATGCCGTGAGAACCTTGAGAAATTTGAAACTCTACAAGTCCTGCATAAGCATCATAATCTACCCCATTGCCATTAAACGGCGTGATTATTGGAGGGATAGATCCTTTTATTTTTGTTAAATCATATGTCACGTTTTCCTCCTTTAGATCGCGCAAGTATTGACACAAATTATTATTTAGTTAACATGTTAAGCAATAAATAAAGGCTGTCAAATCAATTTTGACTACCTAAATTGGCCTGTAACCATAATTGAGTATGAATGGATCTAAAATATGCCTCATATAATTATTGAATACTCTAAAAACTTAGAAGACAAAATAAACTTAGGTATACTGATTGAAAAAATCCATATTTCCGCGCTAGATACCGGTGTTTTCCCTCTGGGTGGTCTTCGGATTAGAGCGGCCAAAAGAGAACACTATAAAATCGCTGATGGGCATCCAGATAATGTATTTATTCATATTGAACTTAAAATTGGTCCTGGCCGCGATAAAGAAACCAAAACATCGGCATTAAAAAAAATATTCGCTACAGCTGAGGCTTATCTGAAACCAATACATGAAAATGGACCACTTGCCATGTCGGCGGAACTTAATGAATTTAACTCGGAGCTTCGAATCAACCAGAATAATATTCACAAATATGTAGAGGAACGAGCAAATGCTTGACGGCACAGAAATATCAGAAAATTTAAAAAAAAATATTAGTCTTGCTGAAAATTATTTAAAAAAATTCCAGGGTCGAACTATGGGACATTTCATAAATGGTGAAATAGTTGACGGCAAATCCGAAAATAATTTCCAAAATATTTCGCCTTTAGACCTTAATACTATAAATGAAGTAAACAATGGTAGTCCTGAAGATATAGATATGGCGGCTAAAGCTGCATTAAAAGCTTTTCCAGCGTGGCGAAATATGAGTGGGAATGAACGATATAAAATTCTTCATAATATCGCAGACAATATTGTTGACCGCGCTGAAGAGATTGCATTCATTGAATGCTTAGATACCGGTCAACCACTTCGATTTATGAGTAAGGCTGCCCTTCGAGGTGCAGAAAATTATAGGTTTTTCGCTGATAAAGCAGCAGAGGCTGGCAATGGTCTCTCAATGCCCGCAGTAGATCATATCAACTATTCAATCCGCCAACCAATGGGCCCTGTAGGCGTGATTACGCCGTGGAATACACCTTTTATGCTGTCAACCTGGAAAATAGCGCCAGCACTCGCTGCAGGATGCACCGTAGTCCATAAACCGGCAGAATGGAGCCCTTTAACAGCCATGATATTAATGGAAATCATGCACGAGTCAGGCGTTCCAGAGGGCGTTATAAACCTGGTAAATGGAAATGGTGAAATAACAGGTAAATCACTTACAGAGCATCCAGATATTAAGGCTATTTCATTCGTTGGCGAATCTAAAACTGGCAGTATGATTATGGGTCAGGGCTCCAAAACGTTAAAAAGAGTCCATTTTGAGCTCGGAGGTAAAAACCCCGTAATGGTATTTGAGGATGCTGATCTTGAACGTGCATTGGATGCTGTTGTTTTTATGATTTATAGCCTTAATGGAGAACGCTGCACGTCATCAAGTAGACTACTCATTCAGGATTCCATACACGACGAGTTTATTGAAAAGCTATCGAAACGAGTACAAAATTTAAAGGTGGGTCATCCTCTTGACCCCGAAACTGAAGTCGGTCCACTTATTCATCAGCAACATTTTGATAAAGTATGCAGTTATTGGGATATTGCAAAAAAAGATGGAGCAGAAATAAAAGTTGGAGGGCATGCCTCTGAAAAATTGGGAAGCGGGTTATACGTTGAACCTACTCTCTTTACTCGAGCAAAAAATAATATGCGTATTGCACAAGAAGAAATATTTGGGCCAGTGTTGACTGCAATACCTTTTAACAATGAAAAGGAAGCTATAGAGATTGCGAATGACGTAAGATATGGTTTGGCTGGTTATATCTGGACTAAAGATATTGGCAGAGCTAATCGCCTTGCCAGAGATTTAGATGTAGGAATGATCTGGATAAACTCTGAGAATAATCGCCACCTTCCAGCCCCATTCGGAGGAATGAAATCAAGTGGTATAGGTCGTGACGGTGGTGATTATAGCTTTGATTTTTATATGGAAACAAAAAATATATGCGTTGCACTAGATAACCATAAAGTTCCAATACTGGGAGCATAAAATGAGCCTCTATTATGTACAAAAATTAATTTATGAATTAAACCGTAATCCGGATACGACTAAACGTTTTGAGAAAGACAGAGAGGCATTATTAGCTGACTATGATTTAACAGATGAAGAATTAACAGCCATACGTAAACCTGATATTGGGCTTCTCTATGTTTTAGGCGTAAACGGTCAAATTCTTATGCATTATGCGGCTCTATGGAAAATACCTTGGGACGACTACCTTAAATCGATGGAGAATGGCATAAAAGAGCATGGGCCCGTTAGGAACGGATTGTATGCTCAAACGGAAGGAAAGTAATATGACGTTAGTATTTGCTGGAGCTTGCTCTCACGCACCTGGAATTACTGGTAGGGCTGATCGTGGAGATCCGCAGCAGCGAAAAAATTTGCTGGAGAATTATAATAAAATGAGATTGGCGATTAAGTCTTCTGGTGCTGAAGCTCTGATAGTTATTGCTGCGGAACATTTTGCTAATTTTTTTATGAATAATATGCCTGCTTACTGTATTGGAATGGCAGAATATTATGAAGGCCCAATTGAAGATGAAGAATGGTTAGGAATAAAACGGGTCAAAGTGCCTGGTAATTCGAAATTATCAGAGGAAATAATACAAATCGTTATGAATGATACAGATGTCTCTTATGCGCAGGAGTGGAAATTTGATCATGGAATTAGCGTACCATTAAATTTTTTAACGCCAGATTATGATATAGATGTCATTCCTGTGAACATAAACTGTCAAGGCCCACCCCTGACCCCACTAAACCGCGCTTATGAGTTTGGGAAATCTATTCGGAAAGCATGTGACAGCACAACTACTAAAATTGCAATTGTTGGCACGGGGGGTATATCTCATTGGCCATGTACACCTGACTCAGGTAAAATTAATGAAGACTTCGATAAAACATTCCTAAAAAGTTTTATATCAAATGATAAGAAAGCCCTGCTCTCATACTCTGACAAGGAAACTTATGAAAAAGCTGGGCAAGGAGGATTTGAAATTAGAACATGGATAGCAGTTGCTGGAGCTTGTGAGGGCTCAACAGGAGAACTTTGGTGCTATGAGCCAATTCCAAATTATGCCGTCGGTTGCACGTTGGCTAGCATGGAGATCAGTTAAAAATGATTAAAGAATTAGAGGGTAAATTAGCTTTTGTAACCGGAGGCAGCAATGGCATTGGGGCAGCTACAGTTCGCATGCTGGCTACTCTGGGAGCCAATGTTATTATTGGTTATAATGCAGGAAAAGATAGAGCAGAGAATCTTTTATCTGAAATCGAAGGTGAAGGGCATTCAATACTGCAAATGACCCTTGAAGATAGTTTATCGGTCGAAAGAGCTGCTAAAAAAATCAAAGCTGATAATAAGAAATTAGATATTCTTGTAAATTCTGCTGGTTTTACAAAACCAGTTCCTCACAACGACCTAGATGCTCTAGATGATGAACTTATGGATAGAATGCTTATAACAAATGTACGGGGTCCCTTCGCCGTAATTAGAGCCTTAAGGCCATTGTTAAGTTCCGGTGATGACAGCGTAATTATAAATTTATCCTCAGTGTCTGGTTTTAAAGGCAGTGGCAGCAGTATTGCTTATGTAGCGTGCAAAGCTGCAATTGACACAATGAGCCTGGCACTAGCGCGTGTCCTAGGCCCAGAAATAAGGGTGAATTGCGTATCCCCAGGTGCTGTTGCTACTGATTTTGTTGAAGGACGAGATCGGAAGAAATTGGAGCAACAAGCGACATCTGCACCGCTTCAGAAGGTCGTAGAACCAGAAGACGTAGCGAAAGCTATAATCGCATATATTACCCACCTTAAACATTCAACGGGCGCTAGGATCATTGTAGATAGCGGGAAATTTCTTAAATAGTATTTTTTGGCGAAAAATCTAACTCTGCTTTTTTGATATTGCATAAACACCCATCATTATAATCGCAAAAGCTATAAAATGATATATTCGAAGGCTCTCGTCTAACAATACAACAGCCATAAAGGTGATAGCAATTAATCTTAGATGAATAGTTCCACTCGCCTTATTAGCTCCAAGCTTTTTATTTGTATAATTCCACAAACCAAGAGCACCGATGGCAACAAAAACTGCGGCCCATATTATAGAAAAAACAGTAATCTGATTAAATTCAATGGCCTGAACATAGTAAGTTTCCCAAATATAAAGTGGCGCCAATAAAAGTATTCCCAAAAACTGGATAACATTCAGAGTTATTATTGCTGGAACTTGATCAGGAATTTTTTTTAGAAGAACCGCATATAATGAGAATCCAACAACAGATATTATCATCCAAATATCTCCTGGATTAGGTGATAAGTTAATAAGAACGTTTATGTCACCCTTTGAAATTATATATAAAACACCGAGTGTCGCGACTATCGCACCCGCAATCTGGCTTTTAGACACAAATTCTCTATAAAAAAACCATGATAGAGCAAATGTAAAAGCTGGTTGAACTGAGGAGACAATCGCGCCATTAATCGCCGTGGTATAATTCAACGCTATGTAAATGGTAGTATTACCGAGAACGATCAAACAAAATGCTGCCGCAAGGTAGATTTTCCATTCCCGATAGAGAGTGGGAGCATAGCTCAAGAGTTTTTTGTAGGTAAAAGGTAAAATTATAAGAGTAGCAAGCACCCATCGCCAAAAAGATAATCCTATAGGTGGAACCTCACCTTGGATAAATCGTGCCATTATTTGATTACTGCCAAACAAGATTTGCGATAAAATTAGTAAAAAAAAGATCCACGCAAAATTAAAATCTTTTGAGCTAACTTCCTTCCCATCCTTAAATAGTTTTATTTTTTTCAACACAATTGGTTCTGGAGAATTTTATTTAACTTTTGCCAAATAAATTCGAAAAAGTTCTGCCGGATCACTCCACGATTTTACTAGACTAAAGCCACTTTGGCTTAATAGGTTGGAAAACTCACCTTCTGTATATTTATAAGAACTTTCAGTATGAATACTCTCACCCTTTTTAAATGAAAATTTTACATCATCAATGACAATATCCTGGGCTTCCTTACTGTTGAGATGCATTTCTATCCTTCCTTCATTCTCATTATAAAATGCCCTATGTTCGAAATTTGTTACATCAAAGTCAGCCTGAAGCTCCCTTTTAATCCGCGTTAAAAGATTTAAATTAAATTTTGCCGTATAACCAAGTTTATCATTATAAGCCTGATTAAGAAGATCAGCATCCTTTTTTGTATCAACCCCAATTAAGAGTTGGCCATTAGAACCGAGTGTTGCACTCATTCTCTCAAGTAAAATTCGCGCCAAATCGGGTGTTTGGTTTCCAATAGTCGACCCTGGGAAAAATCCAAGTCTATTTATCAAACTTGGGCCTTTTGGTTGATCAAGAACTATTTTTTCAGAAAAATCAGCACATACCCCACCCACCCTTAAACTTGGATAATCTTTTGCTATCTCACGAACGGTTTTAATCAAATGTGATTTTGAGATATCAATTGCAAAATACTCGGAAGGACTAATGAGTGTAGATAACAATGCTCTAATTTTAAGGCTAGACCCACACCCATATTCGATGATACTAGAATTTAATCCGATTAATGACTGTAAATCAGAGCCAATAGCTGAAATCAGTGCTATCTCCGTGCGGGTAACATAATACTCTTGTGTTTCACAAATTTGGTCAAATAACTCTGAGCCTTCTGTATCATAAAAGAATTTTGGAGGTACATACTTTCTATCATGTCCGAGACCTTGAATTACGGCGTCTTTAAAATTTTCAAGTTTTGGTTGAAGGTCTAAAAAAAAATCTATCCCCTCAATGTTCTGCTCCAACATTGCATTCAACTCGGTAAATCATTTAAAATAAGGCGCCAACGTCCACTAGGGACCTGTTACTGTCAAGCATTGCCTCATAATATTTTACAGAGTTGGAGAATTCCGTATCAATAAAATTGAATTAAGGTAAATTTCGCGCAAAAATAAATACAGCATGCATCCATTTTAAATAAACATTTTCCCTTGCAGAGATTGTTATTCTCTAAAATCAGATTGATTAATCTCCAGTCTGCTAATAAATAGTTAGAATGGATCAATATTTCAAAATTGTGAATAATAGCAGCAATAGACCTCTTTTATTGATCTGTGACCATGCTAGTAATTATATTCCGCCTACATATCAAAAACTTGGACTTACCGCAGACCAGTTAAAAGAGCATATTGCATGGGATATCGGCGCTGCGGAAATTACTTTACAGATATCTAAAATATTAAATTCTGTTGCTATTTTATCTGGAATCTCTCGCCTTATTGTTGATGCTAATCGTGATCCTTCGGATCAAAAATCTGCTCCAGAGATAAGTGATAATATTACTATTACAGGTAATAAAGACCTCACAAAAATTAACCGGGAAAACCGCCTAAAAAAATATTTTTGGCCCTATCATAATGCAATTAAAAAGCAGATTGATTATTTTGAGGAAAAATTAGATCCATATAATAATATTCCTATTATCTTTTCGATCCATACCTTTACTCAAGTCATGAGATTGGTTGACGCAAAAAAAAGACCCTGGGATGTTGGCGTTCTATGGAACCGTGACCCAAGGGTTGCAGACATTTTGATAAGAGAATTAACCAAACATAAAGACAACTTAATCGTTGGAGATAATCAACCATATTCAGGAAAAGAATTTTATTATACTTTAGACTATCATGCTGGAGGTCGCGGCATACCACATTGTGCAATAGAAATACGGCAAGATTTGGTTAATACCCCTGAGGGAATAAACTATTGGGCCACATTAATCTCGAAGATTCTAAATAATATTATCGATAATTCGAAAATTCATAAAATAGTACAATTTTGAGATAATATGTAACTTATCAAACAAACTTGCAGTATACCCAATTGATATATAAAAATATAAAATAACTTAACTCTAATATCAGACGAGGAAATAAATGGCTGATGTTGCCGGAATCCATAGTGATCGATTGAAAATAATTATCGAGCGAATAGAGAATCTCGAAGAAGAGAAGAAAGCTTTATCCGATGATATTCGCGAAATATATTTAGAAGCCAAGTCCGCTGGTTTTGATGTCAAGATTCTGCGGCAGCTAATTAGCCTCAGGAAACTTGATGTTAATGATAGGCAGGAACAAGAGGTTATGCTGGATCTTTATAAGCGCGCTATGGATATGAACTAAGACTTCCAGCGTTTAGAATTTCTCTACCCAAGGGCGCACTTCAATTTCCCAAGTCCAAGATGATCGATGTTGTTGATACAAGTGGTAATATGTATCGGCGATAGAGTCAGGCAATAAGAGACTATCTTCATTCCCTTTAAAAACCCTGCCCTTCTCTGTTGACGATATTCCGCCATCAACTATTACATGAACGACATGTATGTTTTGCGGATGCAGCTCACGCGCCATACTTTGTGCCAAACCACGCAGACCAAACTTACCCATTGCGAACGTAGCCGACTGAGCAAAACCCTTTACACCAGCAGATGCCCCAGTAAACATAATTGTACCTTTACCTGCCTTTAGCATTAGTTTTGCAGCCTCTTGTCCAATCAAGAAGCCACCATAACACGTAGTTAATATGGCAGACTTAACTTCATCTGAATTAATATCGGTAATTGGCCCTCGCACTCTTTGACTGGCGTTAAATATTACAACCTCAGGCTTGCCAAAATTATTTTCAACATTTGTAAACAAATTTTTAACGCTGTCTGGGTCTGAGGCATCGCATTCATAAGCGTGTGAGTTGGTCTCACTAAGTAATGCACTCAATTTATTAATAGTTCTGGCGGCCAAAATGACCTTCATTCCGGCACTATTAAATCTCCTCGCTAAAGATGCACTTAAACCCGATCCTGCACCAACTATTAAAGCTATATTATCTGACATTCTGCACCTCCATTATTTAAAGATCCACTATTTTACGGTACAGGCTTTTAAGAGGGATTCAAACCGAAAGATCTAAACCTTAATTTATCTGCAGAAATAATTCAATTATAATTATTTACTGAAAAGTAACTAGTTTATTCTAGATTATTGAATGGAGAATTCACAATTTGTTTAATTAAAATAAAGTTTGGATAAAAAATGGCATCCAGTATTGGGGAGATAATTAATACCCAAGTTTCACAAAACGAAACGTCAGGTCAGAGCTCGATCATAACTATTTCTCAACAATTAGTTAAACGCCTAAATGAACAAAAAGCAAATACTGCCGTAGACTTCGAAAATAATGGTGAACTTATAAGAACAAGACAAAAAATAGCGAGATTACAAAATTTTAAGAATAGAATTTCAGACAATGTTTCCGCTGCAACCAAAGCAAAAAATGCGGTAAGTTTTATAGAATTACACTTAGACTCCATGAAAGCTAAACTCCAAACACAGTTGGGTTCAAATTCCTCAGAAGAGAAAGCCACCTTATCCTCTGAGTTTAATGAGTTATATGCAAAAATAAATTCTAGGGCTGATGGTGCCAATCAACTTATTCAAAATAGATTCATTAATTTAATAGGTAATACAAACGGGCCCGAATGGAAAACAGACGATCTTTATTCTTCAACCAATCAAACCGGTGGATTTACAAAAATTGAAGGTGCTTATTTGGGAAGTAATTTTGAGATTATTGATCAAGAGGGTTTTGCGTGGCGTCTTGATAATAATAAAGCGGTTTATTTACAGCATCTAAATGATGGAACAGGATCACCCACCGGCAAACAAATCTCAACAACTGACCTCAATATATCAAGTTTTAATAGATCCACTAACCAAGTTTCTCTTTCAAATGGTATCGAAACTTTAAATGGTACGATAAACCGGGGAGGACTGGAAGTTTTAACCTCAGAATTTTATAACGACTTTACAGATGACGTTGCAATTCAAACAGCGATTGATGATATTGATAAAGCTATAAAATACTTTGACTCCGGTTCTGCACGGTTAAAGGCAAATACATCGATTCTTCAAGGAAATAATAATTTAATAAAGGAAAAAGTAAATCTGTTAGAGAAAGATGTATCCAATATTATTAGCAAAGAGATCTCTGAAAGTGCAGCCCGCGATAAAGCCGCAAATCTTAAGTTTACTCTGGCGATTAATAACATAAATATTATATCCCAGAACAGTCAGGGATTGATACAAAACATGTTGGCAGGAGCGCAGGGGCCGGGACCTGCAATAGGTGTTTTTGGATTACTAGGGTTTTAAATTAACGTTCATCAGAATAAATTAGGTTTAGGAACCTGGAAGTGGCCCACCAGTAGCCCAGTCTAATAACTCAACGGTATGAACTGTAGGTATTGAAATCTCCCTAGCCATTTGAGTTATACAACCAATATTTCCAGTAACTAAAAATTGAATAGGCTGGTTTTTTATAATTGAGTTTATTTTACTAACTCTCTCGAATTTTAGCTTTTCAGCTAAATTGACCTGAATTAAATTGTACGTGCCAGCAGATCCACAGCAAAAATGATTACCAGGTATTTCAACAATCTGAAAGCCGAATTTTTTAAGTAATTCTCTTGGACCATTTTTAATCTTTTGGCCGTGTAATAAAGAACAAGCATCATGATAAATAATTGGAGGCCCCGCAACAATTTCAGGGTTTGGTATCTTCAACGTGGATAAAACCTCTGTTATATCTCTCGCAATTTTAGAAATACGTTCTGATTTTTCTAAATATATTGGATCATTTTGAAATATAGTAAAATAATCTTTTATATGTGTGCCGCACCCTGCAGAGTTACTAATAATATAATCAAGTCCATCTCCTTCTATTTCATTAATCAACACATCAATATTTGATCTAGCCTTCATGAGAGCAGCACTTTCCGCTCCAAGATGATAATTTATGGCTCCACAACAATTAATATTTTTTGGAATAATAACTGTTGCTCGCATTCTATTGAGCAATCTGATCGATGCTTCGTTTATTGAGGGTCTAAGAGTGCGCTGCGCACATCCAGGTAACAGTGCAACACGGATTTCGGCCTCACCCTCAACCATAAAAGAAATATTATGATCTGAAATTTGTTTTTTTGTTATTTGCCTTGGTACCAGGTTAACTAGACTATTTATTCGCTTACCAAATATTTTTGAAATTGGCCTAAAAACTCTAGCCGCAGTAATTGCCACAACAAAAGCCCTTTGATTAGTAATCACAGTCGATATTAACCAACGAAACAATTTATCTATTAATGGTCGGCGATGCGAGCTATCGATATACGATCGTGCATAATCTATATAGTGTTGATAATCCACACCTGACGGGCACGCCGTCACACAAGCTAAACATGATAAACATCTGTCTACATGCTTAACGGTTTGACGACTTGGTTCACCGCCCTTCTCAAGCATATTCTTTATTGAGTAAATACGCCCCCTAGGGCTATCGCGCTCATCACCTAATATCGAATAAGTTGGGCAAACAGGAAGGCAGAAACCGCAATGCACGCACTTTCGAAGATTATCTTCCATAATCTGAATTATGGGTTGTTCTCTTTGTTCACTAGTAAATTCTGTTTTCATACGCCTTCATACATTCGTTCAGGATTAAGAACACCATGCGGATCAAAGTTCTTCTTAATTTTCCGAGTAATATTCATTAATGCATTTGGCTGAGGATTAAATACATCAAAACTTTCCCTATCTTTATCGCTAGCTCTGAATAGTGTTGCATGACCACTCTGTTCACTCATGGCTTCACGAATTATTTTCTCTGAATATTTAGTTTCATTGCTCTCAGACAACCAGATTAGTCCACCTCCCCAATCAAAGAACGCATCACATTTGAGTTTTTCTTTAAGCTTAACCAATAATTCAGCTCCCTGTGATGGAGGAACAGAAATACGCCAGATTTGATTGGCTTCTTGATCTAAGAATGTTACTATCCCTGAAATTTCGTTCCAAAATTTTTCTGTATTATGAGTATGAAGTTCTTCAATATCTCCATACTCTCTCCATATTTTCTTTACTATCTTGCAGCGAGCTTCAACCGAAGGGGCATGCCCTTCTAACCTAATCACTGTGACAGAAGAATTATCAGATGAAATATAAGGAATACTCGACTTATTTGAAATCCCAATTGGCAAGTGTGCTGCTCCACTAACCTCAAGAGACAAGGACAAACTCTCAGACAATACTTTTATCGCAGCTTTATTTTCCAGTCCCCGGACTAAGAGCGTTCTACTTTTATTGGGGCGAGGCAATACCTTTACAGTAATTGATGTCATTGCCGCTAGCGTTCCAAAAGAGCCGGCTAGTAACTTGGATAGGTCAAATCCAGTAACATTCTTTACCACGCGCCCACCTGATTTAAAATATTCACCCGCCCCGCTAACTGCTTCAAATCCCAGTAAATGATCGCGAGCGGCTCCAGCACTTAATCTTCGAGGACCAGAGAGATTGGTAGCAATAACGCCACCCAATGTTCCACACTTGTCAGAGCCGTCATAAAGAGATGATAACTTTGGGGGCTCAAAGGCTAAATATTGATCATTATCTCTCAATGTTTCTACAATGCTTTTCATAGTCGTGCCTGCAGCAGCAGACAGAACCAACTCTTTCGGCTCATAGAGAGATATACCAGATAGCTTACCAAGGTCTAGAATGCGGCAATTGTGAATAGGCCGCCCCCAACCCCGTTTAGACCCCTGGCCACGAATTTCAAATTTTTCTCCCTGACCACAAGCCATCTTGATACAGTCTAATAAATCTTTAGGAGTATCTGGACTGAACACTGAACTCATCGGCATCCTCTAAAAATGTGGAATATCTGGAAAACGTGTTTTCCCCTGATGAACATGTACACGACCAAGTTCGGAACATCGGTGTAATGTTGGGAATACTTTACCTGGATTTAGCAGACCTTCAGGATCAAAAGCACATTTTACCCTTTGCTGCTGCTTTAAATCTTCTTCTGTAAACATTGTCGACATAAGGTCACGCTTTTCAACTCCTACACCATGCTCTCCTGTCAAAACTCCACCTACTTCAACACATAATTTTAAGATCTCTGAACCAAAATCTTCAGCACGTTTTAATTCACCTTCTTTATTGGCGTCATACATGATTAAAGGGTGAAGATTCCCATCACCTGCGTGAAAAACATTGGCTACACGAAGGTCATATTTTTCTGACATTTCATTCATACTTTTTAAAACTTCGGGTAGCTTTGATCTAGGAATCGTTCCATCCATACAGTAATAGTCTGGGGTAATACGACCCACTGCCGGGAATGCAGCTTTCCTACCCGCCCAAAATATTTCTCTTTCACTATCATTATTACTAATCCGAATATACCCCGCACCATGATCTTTAGAAATATCTTCTACGATATTAATGAGATAATCTATCTCTGATTTAGGACCATCTAATTCAACAATTAATAAGGCCTCAACATCGAGTGGATAACCTGCCTGAATAAAATCTTCTGCCGCTTTTATGGCAAGTTTATCCATCATCTCCATACCCCCAGGTATTATACCCGCACCTATAATAGAGGCTACACAATCTCCAGCCGCAACGATATCATCAAACCCTATTAACATTGCGCGAGCTAAGTCTGGCTTTCTAAGAATTCTCACTGTGACCTCAGTAATTACACCAAGCAATCCTTCTGACCCCGCTAATATACCCAGGAAATCATAACCGCCAGCATCCAGGTATTTACCTCCGAGTGTTATTATATCACCGTTCATTAAAACCATTTCAATTCCCAAAATATTATTGGTAGTGAGTCCGTATTTTAAACAGTGAACACCCCCAGAATTCTCAGCAACATTTCCTCCAATTGAACATGCAATTTGGCTAGACGGATCCGGAGCGTAATAAAAATTATTATGCATTACAGCTTCTGTAATCGATAAATTAGTAACACCTGGCTGAGCTACTACTGTTCGATTGTTATAATCTATATCAATGATTTTATTAAATTTTCCAAGACCGAGTAACACCGCATCTGCCAACGGTAATGCACCACCCGATAATGATGTCCCTGAACCTCGGGCAACTACTTTTATATCATTATCGCTACAATATTTTAGGGTTTGTGAAACTTGCTCTGTGGTTTCGGGTAAAACAACAAGCATAGGCAACTGACAATATGCAGAGAGCCCATCACATTCATAGACTTTTAGACCATCTTCATCTTCGATGATATTATCACCAAAATTTTCTTCCGGGATTATTTTTCTAAGTGCTTTAATTATTTCGGGACGTTTTTCAAGAGTCTCGAGATTGAGATCAGGCATTTTCATAGTCTATTACCTCTTACTATAACTTTCGTTTAATAATAAGGGAAAGTGCCGACCAAAAAAAGCAAAACCGCACCATGCTAGTGCGGTCTATTTACAACGGCTAGTCGATTGGGGTTTATAAATTAGATTTAACCTTGACGAGCCTTAAATCTTGGATTTTGCTTATTAATAACGTATAGACGCCCTCTTCGCCTAACCACACGGCAATTCTTATCACGTATTTTTGCTGATTTAAGAGAACTAAGCACTTTCATCGTATTACCCCATAACTATCCAACATCGGTTGCAGATGTTTAAATTTTAAACCACCGGAAAATAGGTGCGAATTTAACCAATGTCAACGCCAAGGTAAAATTTATTTAAGTAAAACCAATAATGCTTTAAATTGGCACTCAAAAACATCTGATTTTGGCCACATTTATTGTTTTTTTTGAAATGGTGGGCGTGGTAGGGATTGAACCTACGACCCCCTCGATGTCACCGAGGTGCTCTCCCACTGAGCTACACGCCCATTCCAACAACGAACAGAAGGTATAAACTTTTTTTAGCACTTGCAAGCTTAGCATGAAACGTGAATATCAGTTATCGACTCTTCACAGATATATTACCTCAAGCTATTGTTAGTTATGAATAAATACGAACAAAAAAGCTTGATCTGCATTTATAAGTATAAATAATAAATCATGAGAGGGTATTTTGGTTGAATCTACGAATGAGAAAAAAAATATAACGTCTAAAATCAATTTACCGATTGAAATTATACGACCTAAAATACAAACAATTCCTTTCATATTCACTTCACCACACAGTGGAACAAATTATACTAACGAATTTATCAAAGCATCCGCACTAGGTGCTCTCTATTTACGAAAATCCGAAGATAGTTTTATTGATGAACTATTTGACCATGCTCCAAAATTAGGTGCACCGCTGCTGAGAGCTGTATATCCGCGCGCCTATATTGATCTAAATAGGGAAGCTTACGAGCTTGATCCAACGATGTTTGAGGATACTTTACCAGATTTTGTAATCACAGCTAGTCCCCGTATCTCCGCGGGGCTTGGTACTATTCCCAAAATTGTCTCAAGTGGTTATGAAATTTATAATACAAAGTTGAAATTTAAAGATGCTAAGGAGCGAATTAATAGGTATTATTTTCCTTATCACACTGCACTCAAAAACTTAATATCTAATACCAAAGATAAGTTTAGTCGATGTTTTTTGATTGATTGTCATTCAATGCCATCCAAAGGTAATAAGATATTAAATTCTCAAAATAACACTAGTGCCGACATTGTAATTGGTAATCAATATGGAAAAAGCTGTTCCAACCAATTAACCGATTTTATCCAAAATTATTTTGAAAACGAAGGGTTAATTGTATATCGAAATGATCCTTACGCTGGCGGTTTTACAACTCGTCATTATGGAGTCCCAAAATGTAAGGTTCATGCGATTCAAATAGAGATTAATAGAGCATTATACATGAATGAGTCCCTATTTACTCGCTCAACAGGTTTCAAAAAATTAAAGACAATTATTTCTAATTTAATAAATAATCTCACAAAGGAAATATTTAACAGCTAATTTATTAGATAGAGTAATGGCACGTTATTTGCTTGGATTATAGCAAAAGACTAAAAATATAATAAAAATTAGGTGTGGAATGATACAAGTTAAATCAGTAATTATGATGACAATAGCAGTCTGCCTGTGTATTTGTCTATATTCCCAAGCCGTTAGTGCTTCAAATTCTCCCAATAAATATAATAATAACAGTAATTTAAATTCATCTGATGCATCCATTTGCGAAAAACAAACTCACGGATTTGAAACCGCACTAGGCATCCCCAGACATTTACTTACAGCTATTTCGTTAACCGAGTCTGGTAAATGGGATAAAAAGAATAAGGCATTAGTTGCCTGGCCATGGACAATAATGGCAATGGGAAAAGGCCATTATTTGAGAACAAAGCAGGCTGCCATTAAAAAAGTTATAGCCTTAAAGGCCCAAGGCGTTAAAAATATTGATGTTGGGTGCATGCAAATAAATCTTTTTTACCATCCAAACGCTTTTGAAAACTTAGAAGCGGCTTTTGACCCTGAGCGTAATGTAGGATATGCCGCAAATTTTTTAGCAGCGCTTAATCAATCCACACGCTCTTGGTCGCAGGCAACCGCTAACTATCATTCGACGCGGGTGTCGAAGAATAGAAGATATCTAAATAAAGTTTTAACTCTCTGGAAAAAAGTTAGCAAAAGAAAACTAAAAGGTTCAATTTTTCGGGCTTCACCTGATCCAGTTTATTCAGATCCGAAGGCACGTTCAGCACAAATGGCAGTTTTAAAATCACGCTTCAGGGCAAGATTACAGGCTGAACGGAGCGCGAAGAAACCAGAGAAGAAAAAACATAATATAGACGCATGGAGAAATGGGACGTTTGATACAGGCTTACTTAAAGCAGCAATTGCTAAGCAAAGAGGCGACCGTGTTAGAGCGGATAAAGAATATTTAAATAAAGGAAAGAAGAGTTTTAAAAGCCGGCGAAAATCACAGTTAGCGCGATGGCGTAGAACTAGAGAAGGTTCATCTTTTCGAAATTAATCTCATATTTAATGAGAATTATTCCATTGTATAATAATTTTTAGATCTTAGTATGCTCTACAAATTAATTAAAAATCAAAAAGGTAAAATTATGACAGATCCCAAAACCGGTCCCCTAACTGCTAAGATGAAAATGAGCGCATCATGCCCAAGCCACTCACGTTCCGATATATTAATTGGTGACCATGAATTAATCATTGATGAGCCAGTAGCAAGAGGTGGTACAGATTTAGGCCCTTCACCTACTCAGACATTTATGGCTGCTTTAATGGGTTGTACAAATGTAATCACAAATAAATGTGCTCATGATTTAGGCGTCGAAATTGACTCAATGGAAATTAATATGGAAGTCGATATGGATAGAAGAGGCGTGATGTTAACAGAAGCTGTTGATGTTCCTTTCCCCTCAATCACCATGAATATTGATGTAAAAACCAATGCGACTGATGAAGAATGGAATAAAGTCACTGACTATCTTCGTAAATTCTGTCCTATTGCCGTTGCCTTGCGCGCTAGTGGAACAAAGATTACAGAAAATTGGAATCTAATCCGAAACTAATAGAAAAGTTATAAATGTTATCAATTTGGCAAAATAGTTCTAAAAGATCGCATATAGATGTAATCACTGATTTACTTAGTCCGGAAGGACTAAAAATCATTGATATTGGATGTGGTGCCGGAAAAATAACGCGAGAACTCTCTGAAATGGGGGCCTATGTGACTGGCGTAGACCCTGGAGAGAGACAAATAAAACTCGCTCGATCAGCCAAACTTGTCGGTAATGAGCGTTTCTTAGAGGGTGCCGCTGAAAAACTTCCATTAGATGACAAATCCATGGACATTGCACTTTTCTGTAATAGTTTTCATCATGTACCTCGAGCTAATTTTGATATAGCTATAGAAGAGGCCCGCAGAGTGCTTAAACCTGGAGGAAAGCTCTACTTTTCTGAACCTATTGCAGACGGCCCCCAATTTGAGTTAAGTCGATTAATTAATGATGAAACCGAAGTTCGTGCTTTTGCATATGAAAAGATTATAAATATTTCACAGACGGGCTTTCACGCAATATCTGAAGTAATTTATGTAACAGAAAACAAGTATAAAAACTTTGATGCTTTTAGGGCAAACTCTACTTCGATTAACCCAGCACGCGACGTTATATTCAAGAACAACTTGGATGCAATCAAAACAGCTTTTGAGGAAAATGCCATTCAAGCTGATAGCCACTACGTCTTTAGAAATCCTGTAAGGGCAAATCTTTTTGAACGATTATAGTCTTTTTTATTATTGCATCTGGAAATCTTTAAAACCTTTACCTTCTCTGACGAGCTGTTCAATTAATTCTGTAGGACGAACCCAGTCACCATATTTTTCATTTAATTTGCAGATTCCATCATAAACTTTGGGTAACCCAATAAGATCAGCATAAAACATTGGACCACCTCTATAACGAGGAAAACCATAGCCATAATGCCAAATAACATCAATGTCACTTGCCCGAATCGCTAATTTTTCCTCAAGAACTTTAGCACCTGTATTAATCATAGAATAAATATAAGTCTCTAAAATCTCTTGGTCAGAAAAAATACGCCGTTTAATTCCCAGTTGAGCTGAGGTTTGAATAATTAGATCTTCAATAAGCGGACTTGGGTTACCTTTTCTGCTGCCGACTTCATAATCATACCAACCAGCATTTGTCTTTTGCCCATATCTACCGGTATTATAGACATTATCAATTATGATAGACTGCCTACGCTCCCCATATAGTTTTTTCTGTTCTTGACGAATTAAATATCTAACATCAACCCCAGCAAGATCATTCATTGAAAAAGGGCCCATTGGAAAACCGAAATCGTAAATCACTTTATCAATCTGCCAAGGCAATGCTCCCTCCTCAACCATGAATTCCGCGATGCGCGCTGAAATATGCAACATACGATTGCCTACAAATCCATCGCCCACACCCACTAATACACCAGTTTTCTGTATCTTTTTTGCTAAACCCATAATAGTGGCAATAGTTTCTTTGGAGCTTTTTTCAGTCCTTACATTCTCCAATAACTTCATAATGTTTGCGGGACTGAAAAAATGTGTTCCACAAACCTTATCAGGCCGATTTGTAGAATCGGCGATCTCATTGATATCCAAAGTAGAAGTATTACTGGCTAATATTGTTTCCGGCTTACACACCTGATCAAGCTCTTTAAAAATTTTCTTCTTTAAATCCATATTCTCAAAAACAGCTTCAATGACTATATCACAGTCGGATATTTCAGAATAATTAGTCGCGCCCGATATCAAATTCATAGTCTGATCCATTTTCTCTTGGCTCATCCGACCCTTAGCAACAGAACTTGAATAATTATTCTTAACTCTATCCAGACCAATTTTAAGTGCATCTTCGTTGATATCAACAACAACAGCGGGAATGCCTACATTTGCGAAATTCATGGCAATACCCCCTCCCATGGTTCCGCTACCAATAATAGCCGCTTTATTAATATTCTGTGTTTTCGTTTCTTTAGGTATATCCGGAATTTTAGCAACACCCCTCTCCGCAAAAAACATATGGCGCATGGACCTGCCCTCATCACTATCGCGAAGTTCAATAAAAACCTCACGCTCATATGCCAATCCGGCCTCAAAACCTATTTTTGTTGCGGCTTCAACAGTATTAATACACTCAAATGGTGATCTCATATTTCGTGATTTAGAGGATATTTTTTGTCGCCAATTATCAAAAATTTTGGGGTCTACATCTTTTATTTTTTCATGTAGGTCTCCCGTTCTCCTGAGCTCATCTGGTTTTTTTGCTTTCGATAAGGCTAATTGTATAGCTGACTCAACTAAATCTTCATCAATAATTTCGTCAATAGCTCCCGCCTCATAGGCCTTACTAGCATTAATCGGCTTGCCCGTAACAATCATTTCTAATGCTAACTCTGGCCCCACTAATCGAGGCAACCTCTGAGTGCCACCGCCACCCGGAATAAATCCAAGATTAACTTCCGGCTGGCCAACGGTGACACTAGGGTCAGCTAATCTATAATGACATCCCATAGCTAATTCCATGCCACCACCCAGAGCCATGCCATTTAGCGCGGCAATAACTGGTTTTGGTGCTAATTCTATTTTTCGGATAACATCTTCTAATTCAGGGATACCCTGAGGCGTCTCAACACCGAATTCGCTAATATCAGCTCCTGCGATAAACATTCTGCCTTCGCTGGTAATCACTAACCCCTTGCATTCTGAATTGGACATACAGAAATCAAAATTTTCTGAAATATGTTTTTTAACTTCGAAATTTAAAGCGTTCGCGGGGGGATTATTTATTGTTATAACACCCACATTATTTCTCATCTCGAACGTAATAATATTGCTCATTATAATTTCTCTCTAATACTAAAGTTTATGATATGGCAAATTTGCCGCGATCATGGGGCTGGTTAAAATCAATATCTGGACCTTTTGCAACTATTTTACTGGGATTTATTTTAGGCATAAGCCCATAATATCCACGCTTTATATGATCAAAATTTGTTAAACTGGATATTCCAGGATACTGATATAATTCTAATGTGAAGTTCCATAAATTGGGATAATCAAAAATATGCCTCTTATTACATTTAAAATGAGTATAATAAACAACGTCAAACCTAATAAGAGTTGAAAATAAACGCCAATCCGCCTCCGTTAATTTTTCTCCTGTCAAATATCGACGTTCACCCAACCTATCTTCTAATTCATCTAGTGTCTTGAACAAGTTATTGTATGCCTCTTCATAAGCATTTTGGGTCGTCGCGAAACCCGCACGATAAACACCGTTATTAATATTCTTGTAAACAATGGCGTTTATCTCATCAATTTGATTTCTTAAAGACTCGGGATAAAAATCCAACTTATTATCCGTAATATTATCAAATGCAGAGTTAAACATTCTAATAATTTCAGATGACTCATTATTTACGATCGTTTCACTTTTTTTATCCCATAAAACCGGAACAGTTACCCTGCCCGTATATTTAGGGTCGGCCTTAGTATATAATTCATGTAAATAATAAATGTTATTTACAGCATCTGGCAGCGCGCCGGGTTCTTCATTAAATGTCCAACCCTGATCCTTAAAACTAGCACCACCTATAGATATGCTAATAATATCTTCTAGACCTTTAACTCTGCGGAACATCGCAGTGCGATAAGCCCATGGACAATTATGAGTTATATATAAATGATAACGCCCAGCTTCAGCGGCAAACCCAAGTTCACCTGTTGGACCAGGCCCACCATCACTAGTTACCCAATTTCTAAAACTACTTTCTGGCCTTATAAATTTTCCCTCTTCACTACGTATATTATCGTCATCAGACCAGTGCCCGTCTATCAAAAGTCCCATGATACTATGCCCGATATATTTTCATCAAATTACAAGTGCTCATTGGCAAAAACTTCCTGAGCCCAATGATATGCAGAATTAGCCGCTGGGACGCCAGCATAAATAGCTGTCTGCAATATAACTTCCTTAATCTCATCTTTTGATAGACCATTATTCAAACCTGCCTTAATATGTAATTTAAATTCATCTTCCCTGTTAAGAGCAATCATCATAGCCAAAGTAATGCAGCTTCTTGTCTTTCGTTCTAATCCAGGCCTCGTCCAAATTTCACCCCAAGCATAGCGCGTAATCATCTCCTGAAATTCCTCGGTAAAGCTATCTTTCTTGCCCTCGGCGGAATCAACATGTTTATTTCCGAGAACTTCTCGCCGAACTTTCATTCCTGCCTCAAACGTATCCTTCATTGTCTTATTCCTCTAATTCAAAAGAAAATCTAAAACATTTTTATTGAATTCTTCTGGTGCCTCAATATTTGATAAATGAGCAACGCCATTAATTACCAACATTCTAGATTCTTCTATTTCTTTATTAATTAACTCACTGTGTGATACCGGGGTCGATGGATCAAATTCTCCCGCAATAATTAAAGTCGGCATCTTTATTTTTTGTAATTGCGTATCCAAATTCAAGTCTCGAACAGCCGCACAGCAACCAACATAACCTGGCACGTCACATGAATTCATCATTTCTTTTAATAAATTAATCTTTGGCGAGCCAATTTTTCTAAAATTATCTGATAGAAATCTTTGTAATCCAGCATCAATAATTGAGCTCATTCCGTGAGCTTTAACAGTATTAATTCTATCCTGCCAGAGCGCTGGGGGACTTAAATTAGAAGATGTATTACAAATTACTAATTTTTCTAGCCGTTGAGGTTGATTTATCCCCATCCACATACCGACCATCCCACCGAGCGAAATTCCACACAAATTGGCTTTTTCAATTCCTAAAAAATTCATAAGGGATAATAAATCCCCCCCGATATCATCAATACTATACTCACCTCCTGGCGAGGAAGATCCACCGTGTCCTCTATTATCATATCTCAAAACTCTAAAAAATTTGGCAAATTCAGCAACTTGCTCATCCCATACATGCATATTTGTTGTGAGGGAATTGGACAGTATTAGTATAGGTAAACTTTCATCTCCCTCACATTCATATTTAATATGAGTACCATTTAAATCTGCAACAGGCATTTATTTCCCCTAATTTTCATGCATCTTGCGAAGAGTCTTACTCAAGAAGCATTAGTTTGTCTAATGTTGACTGATCGATTAATTTCATAAACCTTATATCTTCTTGGAGAACGTCTTTCAAATGTTGGTTCTTAGATATCGAGGCACTGCAAGCTTCTGAAATAATCTGGCTTGCCTGCTCTTTTCCTATTTTCTTAGATAGCTCAAGCATTACCTTTTCTGACATAAATAAACCATTTAAAGAGTCCAAATTATTTTTCATTTTTTCTTGATCAATTTCTAAATTCTCGCATAATCCGGCAATGGCTGCCAAAGATCCAGCGGTTGTTTCGACAATATCTGGAATAGTAACCCATTCCACTTGCCACCCCCCCAGAGCCCTCTCATGTTCATGAGGCATGGCATCAACCAAGGTAGCTAATAAGTGTGGAACTCGTTTTGCTGCTGATAACGCAATTAAACAACCGACCGGGTTTCGTTTATGTGGCATTGCCGACGATCTCCCACGCTCAAGATTTGTTTTTTCAAAAACTTCGGAAACTTCAAATTGCATTAATAAAGAGATATCTAAAGCAGTCTTACCAAGAGCACCAACAAGTATGGACAGAGACGAACATAAAGCAACAAATCTATCCCGGTGCACATGCCAAACTTCATTACTCATATCCAAGTTGAGTAAGTTTGATAGGACTTTTCTAACTTTTTCTCCATCAACACCCAAAGCAGACAAATTACCTGCTGCTCCGCCAAATTGTAATAACATAGCTTCGGACGCACTCTTTTCAACTCGATCCCAGCTCCGCGAAATTGCTGATCGCCAACCCGATAGTTTTTGTTCAAATTTAATGGGCACGGATGGTTGAAGAAGTGTTCGCCCAATCATGACTTGATCGCCATATTTCTCTATTAATGTTGATAGTGCACTATCAATCCGCAGTATATCCTTTTTCAGTACTTTAATGGCCTTTTTCAGTTGCATGACCATTGCAGTGTCAATGACGTCTTGACTAGTAGCCCCAAAATGAATCCAGCCTGATGCTGACTTATTTGAACTCGAAACTAATTGGATAAGACGCCTAACAAGAGGAACAACAATGGTTCCATGATCCACAGACTTATCTGATAAGTCCGCAATAGAAAATTTTTCTACTTTACAATTGCTGCCAATTATTTCCGCAAAACCCTCATCAAATATTTTGCATTTAGCTTCTGAAAACGCTAACGCCTTTTCAAAGTCCAGCATGGCTTGAACCATTGCAGTATCACTAAATATTTTCATAACATCAGGGGTGGTTGTTAGTCGCCTAAAAATCTGGCCTGTCATTGTCTTTTTGTCCCAAAGGGTGCATTGCAAATATTATTGGTTTAGACATCAAAAAAAATAGTTTCGTTTTCACCTTGAAGACATATGTGGAATTCATATTCATCAATTAATCCACTATTAGGATTGAAGTTGGCGATAAGAGTTTTTCTTTCTAACTCATCATCGATTTGGTTTAAAACAGGGTCCTCAGCATTTGATTGCACCTCATCTGAGAAGTATATTCGTGTCACCTGCTGTTTTAACATTCCCCGAGCCAGAATATTAACAGCTAAATGAGGAGCTTGAAGCGAATTTCCTCTCCCGTTTACCCTCCCAGGTTTTTGTGTTACAAAAAAGAATTGCCCTTCATTATTAGTGCAAGAACGACCGAAACCAGAAAATCCTTCGATAAGTTCATTGTCAGAGGTATCCTCAGGATGGTCATATTTTCCATTTATATTTGCTTGCCAAATTTCAATTACGGCATCTGGAACTGGCGTTCCTTCACCATCGTAAACAATACCTTGAATTTTTATTGCATTTTTACTATTTCTTGGAACAAGGTACTCTTGACCCTCCGATCTCATAGCTATTGATAGAAAAGGCCCCACTGTTTGGGAGGCCGTAACACCCATTTTACTCATATTTTAAGCCCCATTCTCAAAAGGTGTGGCTTGCCTGCCACGTAGAACGAAATCAAATTTAAAACTTAATGCAAAATCTGGTTCAGTTGTATCTAAATCAAACTCCGAGATCATCCTTTTACGTGCAGATTCCGAGGGAATTGAGTTAAAAATTGGATCAAAGGCGAATAGCGGGTCGTCTGGGAAATACATTTGGGTCACTAAACGTGTAACAAAAGCAGGACCGAAAAGAGAAAAATGTATGTGAGCAGGTCTCCAGGCATTAAAATGATTACCCCAAGGATATGCACCCGGCTTAATGGTAGTAAATTTATACTCACCCTTTTCATTTGATATCATTCGGCCTCTACCAACAAAATTTGGATCAAGGGGTGCAGGATGTTGGTCATTAGGATGGAGGTATCTGCCCGCTGCATTACATTGCCATATTTCAATTAAAGTGTTAGGAACCGGTCTGCCACCCTCATCCAGCACACGCCCACTTACAAAAATTCTTTGGCCTTGTGCTTCTTTTCCATTTTCAATAGAGAGATCACCTTCACTAGACTCTAATTTAACTGAACTAAATAATGGGCCTGTCACCTCAGTGACTGTATGATCAATTTTTATAGCTCGATTTTTTGGATGCCTAAGGGTAGTACTTTTATAGTCTTTGTAAAATGCGGGTGGATGATCTTTTTTACTCTCTCTTGAATAGCTCTCTAGCTCAGTCATATTAATTCCCCAAATTTTACATGAATCTTCGATAAAAATAAATTAACCATCTAAAAAATACCAGCGATATTAAGCTCGCTTGCTAAACTATAATGATAAAAATCTAAATTAATCCAGTTATCCCGTCGTAACACAGTTTTAAACCTGTCATAAACAATATTGTCATAATTGTCCTATAGAACACAATATCATTTATTTTTCGCTGTATCCATAATCCAATAAAAATGCCAATGGGTACAGCTAATATCAATAGAAACGATGTAGACAAATTAGTTATATTAAATTGCCCTAGCCACCAGTATGGACCGATCTTAGCATAATTAACGTAAGTATAAAATACTGCCAAGGTTCCCATATAAATTGTTTTATCCATTCTTTGCGGAATTAAATAGACATTCAAGGGGGGGCCACCAGAATGGGCAACAAAACTAGTGAAACCACAAATAGAACTCCATAGGCCACCTTTAAAGATATTTGCCTTGGTTGGAGCGGGTGGTATTTTTTGCCTCAAATAATCAATAAAACGTGAGAATGAAAAAACAACGGCAATAGTACCGATAATAAGCTTGATCATTGAAGAATCTAAATATTTAAAACCTAAAGTTCCAACAATTATTCCAATTGTAGCACCGGGAATCATAATTTTTAGATTAGTCTTATCCCAAGTTTTCCTGAAGGCCCACATAGCAAAAATATCAGCAATACAAATACTTGGGAGCAACACTGCTGCTGCCTGCGGAACTGATACAACCAAGGCCATTAGGGGAGTAGCGAGGCTACCTGTTCCACCTAAGCCAGCTTTAGAAATACCAATTGTTATAATTGCTGGGATTGCAACTAGATAAAATAAAGGATCACTTATTAATGAAAATTGTTCCATAACAAAATTACCACAATATTACGGAGACAATAAAATACTCCAATATTCCCAGCTTTAGTTCCTATAATGCAAAATTAGAATAATACCCTAGGCAGATAAGTTGCTATCTCCGGAAATGTAATAATCAGCACCATTCCGATTAGCATAATGATCCAATACGGGGTTGCGCTCTTGAAAATTGTCATAACATTAACATCTGGGTCAATAGATGTAATTGCAGATTTTACCGTATAAACAAGCAACCCAAAAGGAGGTGTAAGCAAGCCAGCTTCTATTGCTATGATTCCTATAATGGCAAAAGCAATAGGATCATAGCCAAGTTTCACAGCAATTGGGGCAAAGATAGCTGCAGTTAGCAACATAATAGAAATTGAGTCTATAATCATACCCAACAAAAACCAAATGAGTACCATTACACCTATTATTGCCCAACTCGGCATACCCGACTCTAAGAAAAGGCTTTCTATCGCATTTGCCAAACCCGTCATTGCTAGAGTATTTGAATACAAAGCAGCAGTGACAAGAAGAAGTAAAATTGGACCAGACGTTCTTCCAACGGATAGTATTGAGTCTATAATCTCTTTATATCTCATCCCTTTAATAACGCCAAGAATAAGTCCGAGTAGAGCCCCAACACCAGCTCCTTCAGTCGGACTAAACAACCCAAACCAAATACCTCCTAGTACTGCAACAACAACTATAATAATCCCGGCCAAACTTGTATAAAATTGCTTTTTTGGAACTATTTCCGTTGCTTCTACCTTCGACTCAGAACCACTACCCACTATTTCAGGTTTGAATAGGGCCATTCCGAGAACATACGTACAAAATAAAGTTGTCAGAAGTAAACCCGGAAGCACACCCGCTAAAAATATTTTACCAATTGAATTTTCGGTAAGAATACCCCAAACAATCATTAGAACACTTGGTGGTATCAACATGCCTAGGCAACTCGAACCAGCAACGGTGCCCAAAGCAAATCCCTTATGGTATCCGTGCCGTTTCATCTCTGGATAAGCAATACGAGAAAAAGCCGCCGCGGACGCTATACTTACACCAGTAACAAATGAAAAGAGTGCATTCCCAAATACAGTTGCAATTGCTAATCTGCCAGGCAATTTAGATAGCATGGAATTTATTCCGCGATAGACATCGGTTATAGCA
>JADHRD010000105.1 GCA_016777585.1 Rhodospirillales bacterium
CTATTAGCTAAATTGATATCAGGGCATCTTCGTAAGGGGTCATCCTCTGGCATTTCTGAATATACCAATTCTGACTGTGATCCAGTCATTTCAATAATTGTTTCTGCGAGTTGTTTGATTGTGAATTCCTCCGGATTACCAAGATTCATCGGACCTGTAATATCATCTGATGTACCCATTAAACTGATAAATGCATCGATTAGGTCATCAATAAAACAAAATGATCGCGTTTGAGTGCCTGCTCCATAAATTGTAATTGGTTCCGACCTTAAAGCTTGTACAATAAAATTTGAGATCACCCTTCCGTCGTCGAGACGCATACGAGGACCATACGTATTGAATATTCTAGCCACTCGAATATTTACATGATGCTGCCGGTAATAATCAAAAAATAGCGTTTCTGCGCATCGCTTTCCTTCATCATAGCAAGCCCTAGGACCAATAGGGTTAACATTTCCTTTATAATCTTCTGTCTGAGGGTGGACAGTTGGATCCCCATAAATTTCACTAGTAGAGGCTTGAAATATCTTGGCGCCAGTCCGTTTCGCCAGTCCTAACATATTAATGGCACCATGAACGCTAGTTTTAGTCGTTTGAACGGGATCGTATTGATAATGAATCGGTGAGGCTGGGCAGGCTAAATTATAGATTTCATCAACTTCAACATAAAGCGGGAACGTTACATCATGGCGCATCAACTCAAAATTAGGGTGTTTTATTAATTCATTAATATTGTCTTTCCTACCAGTAAAATAATTATCCAGACATATTACACTATTTTTCTCTTCTATTAAACGTCGACATAGGTGGGACCCTATAAATCCAGCACCACCTGTAATCAAAATTGTTTTTCGAGCAGTCATAAATCCCTCATATACAAATAACTAGGTTAGCGGAGATGTACTCCCAAAATTAAATTCTTTAAAGGTTTAGAAAAAAAATTATTTGTTTTAACTATACGGTGATAGTTTATAGTTAGTTAAGGCTTTTCAAATATAGTACTTTATTGAAAGTTATCATAAAACGAGATTAAAAACTATACAGTGTTTGATAAAGGATAATATCTATGTCACGAGGATCCTATAAAAAAATTCTTTTACCTTATGTCTTGGTTTTAATTTCATTATATTTAGGAGCTTGTTCGACCACTCCCTTGTTAACAGATTCTAAACAATTAATAAATCAGTCAGTCAGAACATTAGCAATTTTTAAAAACCGGGTTGATTTAGAAACACTTCCTGGCCAACTTAAAGCTGCCGCTGGAATTGCAATTTTCCCCTCAGTCTATAAAGCTGGTTTCATTGCCGGAGCAGAGGGCGGCAATGGTATATTAATGGCAAAGAAAAAAGATGGAACTTGGGGTTATCCGGCTTTTTATACATTGGCTTCAGGAAGTTGGGGACTTCAATTTGGTGGACAGAAATCTGGTGTAATCCTCATAATAAGGAATTCAGGAGCTGTAGAATCTATAATCGATGATCAGGGAAAAATATCACTGGAGATGAATGTGGCAGCAGGAAACGTCGGAACCGGCATGGAGGGGTCAGTGACAACAAACTTGGCCGCAGATATTATCGGATTTAGTGACTCGAAGGGGATATATTCTGGTGTTTCATTAGAAGGCTCAGCTTTTATCCGACGAAACGATCTGAACCAAGAGTATTACAAAATTAAAGCGACCCCAACAGAAATAATACTCGGGAATAAAGTATACAATCAACATGCGGATTTATTAAGGCGTCAGTTGGAGCGTTAATAGAAGCTTATTACTTAAAATTTGGTATAGGCATATACCTCCTTCATCACATATAATAGAGTTTAATCAAATTTTGGTATTAATATATGAGCTTAAAGTCCCAACCAGACGAAATTATAGAAGATAAGAGCCCTAATTTTATTCGAAGTATTATCACTGAAGACATAAGAGAAGGTCGCCATTCATCTATTACAACTCGTTTTCCCCCTGAGCCTAACGGATACCTTCATATTGGTCATGCGAAGTCTATATGCCTTAATTTTAATCTTGCACAGGACTTTGAAGGAAAATGCCACCTGCGGTTTGATGACACGAATCCCATCAAGGAGGAACAAGAATTTATTGATGCTATTCGTGAGGACGTTACTTGGTTGGGATTTAATTGGGGTATTCATGAATTTTTCACATCGGATTATTTTGAGAAATTATATTTATGGGCTGAAGATCTTATAATTGCTGAAAAAGCCTATGTTGATGACCTTAGTGCTGATGAAATTAGGGAATACAGAGGAACATTGACCGAGCCTGGTCGAAAAAGCCCATACAGAAACCGCAGTATTGAGGAAAATCTAGAACTCTTTAGAAACATGCAATCTGGTAAATTTAAAAATGGTGCAAAAGTTTTACGGGCAAAAATTAATATGTCCTCAGGAAATCTAAACCTGCGCGATCCTGTTCTCTATCGAATACTTCATTCTGAACATCCTAGAACAGGAAGCCAATGGTGTATTTATCCTACTTACGACTTTGCTCATGGGCAATCCGATGCAATCGAGAGAATAACCCACTCGATTTGTACTCTCGAATTTGAAGATCATAGGCCTCTTTATGACTGGTTAGTCGATAATATTCAGTTACCATCTAAACCAAAACAGTTTGAATTTTCCCGCCTAAATCTTACACATACAATCCTTTCCAAACGTCAACTAAAACGACTTGTATCGGAAGGATTAGTCTCAGGATGGGATGACCCCCGCATGCCTACAATTAGCGGTTATCGACGGCGCGGTTACCCAGCTTACGCTATCCGTGATTTTATTAATAGAATAGGTGTTTCCAAATCCAATTCAATAGTTGAAATTCAGTCACTTGAAGCTTGCGTTAGAGAATATCTAAACCAGAAAGCGCTACGCAGAATGGCCGTTTTACGACCTATAAAAGTTATTATTGATAACTATCCCCAAAATCAAGTTGAAGAGTTAAGAGCTATTGATAAACCCAACGATCCTAATAGTAGTACGAGGATGATTCCATTTGGGAGGGAATTATATATTGAACGGGAAGACTTCTTGGAAGAACCCACTAAAAAATTCTTTCGGTTGGCACCTGGTAGAGAAGTGCGCCTTCGTTTTGCATACTTCATAACTTGTCAGAAAATAATTAAGGACTCAAATGGTGAAATTAAAGAATTAAGGTGCACATATGATCCCGAAACTAAAGGCGGTAATGCGCCAGATGGGCGCAAAGTAAAGGGTACTATACACTGGGTGAGTGCAGAACATGCAATTGAAGCTGAAATCCACCAATATGACTATTTGTTTAAAAGTGAGAATCCCTCTGAGAATGAAAATTTTTTAGATGATGTAAACCCAAATTCACTTAAAAAATTATTAGGTTGCAAGCTAGAACCTTGTTTAAAAGATAGTGCAATCTCTGCAACAGTTCAGTTCGAAAGATTAGGATATTATTGTCTCGATAAGGCAGCTACGGCAGACCATATAATTTTTAATCAAACCATTGGACTGAGAGAAAATATGAAGAAAAAAACCTAGATATCTCGGATAATTATATTTGAAATAGTTTTAGCTAAACAAACGAGGTAAGTATTCATGAAAAAAAGGTAGAACACTTACACTGGCCCAATGCGCCAGAAATGTGGATGCCATATGCTCCCGCAATTAAAGTTACAGGTGGCTCGACAATATATTGTGCTGGCGTCACTGCCGCGCCAGTATACCACCACCACCCTCACAGGCCGGAAGAATTTGATGATATGCCAAAGAATATGAAAGAGCAGGCAATTCTTGTAATGGAAAACCTAAAAAAAGGCTTAGAAGCGGCCGGAGCAAGCTTTAAGGATGTAATTGTTTGTGATCGATTTTTGACTGATATGAACCAACAAGATGATCTAAATAAGGTATGGAACGATTATTTTACAGATCATAGTCCCGCATCTACGACGGTTCAGGTTGTTCGCCTTGCGACAGATCCAAGGTGTCTTTTAGAGGTGAATGCAATTGCTGTAATAGATTAACACCTAAGGTCTAATGTTTCGTTATATTTCTGGAGTTATCCATTTTTACTCGTAAATCTCCACCGCGTTTGATAGTATGTTGTACCTTTATAAAACGGGCTTAATTGATGAGAGAAGATAGAAACAAACTCTTAACAGAGACCACACCAAGATCGTCTGCCGGCAAAGTGCTCAGGCAATATTGGGTGCCTGTTGCACTTACTGAAGAATTAGATAATCAACGAGCCGTTCTGCCAATTAAGATCATGCACGAAGAACTTGTTCTTTTTCGCGATAAAAATAATAATTTAGGGCTACTCGATCGTCAATGCCCACATCGTGGTGTTGATCTATCATACGGTCGGCTAGAAAATAATGGTTTACGTTGTGTCTTTCACGGCTGGTGTTTTGATAAAAGTGGTCAATGTCTAGAACAACCAGGTGAGCCCGAAAATTCAAAATTATATCAAAGAATTAAAACGAAATCATACCCTGTTATGGAAATCAACGGAGTAGTTTTTGCATACATGGGTGACAGGGAAGAAACAACACCTCCTCAACTAGATTGTTTTAGAGCTCCAGATAGCCACGTATTTGCCTTTAAAGGTAAGTGGGAATGTAATTGGTTGCAGGCTCTTGAGGTTGGCATTGATCCAGTCCATGCATCTTTTCTTCACCGGTTTTTTACTGATGAAGATCCAAGTGATCAATATGGGAAACAATTTAGAGATAATACCGCAGGTACGAATATACCAATAACCAAGGTCCTGCGAGAATTTCATCGCCCTGATATTCACGTGGATGAGACAAACTATGGTTTAAGAATTAAAACTTTCAGAAATCTCAATAATGGAAGTACACATGCCCGAATAACCAATCAGATTTTCCCCTGTGCCATATCTATCCCAATGTCAAATTCAATGACAATTACACAGTGGCATGTTCCAGTCGATGATGAAAATTGTTACTGGTATGCTATGTTTACAAGCTTTGATGAACCAATTGATAAAGAGAAAATGCGAGCTCAAAGGTTGGCTGACCATTCATTACCCGAATATTTGCCTAAAAATAATAAAAAAAATAGATATGGGTTTGATCGAAAAGAACAAGAAACACAAACTTATACTGGCATGGGAATGGACATAAATGTTCACGATCAATGGGCTTGTGAGTCAATGGGCACAATTCAAGATCGAACCAACGAACACCTTGCAACTACTGATAAAGCAATTTCAGCCTATCGCCGAATGTTATTGCAAAGTATAACTAAGGTTGAAGACGGTGACCAAGAGTTAATAGGTATAGTTTCTGGAGATGATGCATACACAATAAGGGGCCCAATTGCTCTAGATGCTATTGGTTCGTCAGAGGATCAGGATTCTATTTGGCTTGCCGGTGATCAGAAACGCAGAAGTCAGAGCTCTTGGAATGCAAACCTCTATTATAAAGAGACAGAAAATGACTAATGCTAGTACTGGTAAAGATAACTTTATTAAGAAATATGACCTTTGGGACACGTCGCAGATCAACGCAGCAAAAGAGGTTATAAAAAAAATAAAATCTCTTGATCTCGACGTCCTTCGTATCTCTTTTCCAGATCAACATGGAATTCTAAGAGGTAAAACAATAATGGCTTCTGAGGTTTTGTCTGCATTCTCGAATGGCATTAGCATGGTCACGACTTTACTAGCGAAGGATACTTCTCATAAAACGGTCTTCCCTTGGTTTACCGAAGGTGGGGGTTTTAAATTAAAAGAAATGACAGGGGGTGGGGATTTTCTAATGATACCAGACCCGAAAACATTTCGTGTTCTTCCATGGGCAAAAAAGACCGGGTGGATTTTAGCTGATATTTATTTTCCAAATGGGAAACCTGTTCCATTTTCGACGCGCCAGATACTCCGAAACGCAGTTACTGAAGTTAATAATAAAGGATATGAGTACTGTTCTGGCTTAGAGATAGAGTTTCATCTTTTTAAACTTGAAGACCCTAAACTAATGCCTCACCAAGCTGGCCAACCTCCAGAGCCACCTGAAGTAAGTCTCCTTGCACATGGTTTTCAGTATTTAACAGAACAACGCATGGATGAGTTGGATCCATATTTGGAGACTTTAAGGGAATATCTGACTAAACTCGAGTTACCGCTTCGAACGCTCGAAGTGGAATTTGGTCCGAGCCAAATAGAAATTACATTTGATCCAAGAAATGGAATAGAGAGTGCCGATAATATGATTCTATTTCGGAATGCCGTTAAGCAAATAGCACACCGCCAGGGCTTACATGCCACATTCATGTGCCGCCCAAATTTACCAAACTTATTTTCATCAGGGTGGCACCTTCATCAATCGCTTATCGATCTAAAGACGAAGAAAAATGCTTTTATCCCAGAAAAAGTGGATGAAACTTTATCTCAGATTGGACTAGAGTTTATCGCTGGACTTTTAAAACATGCCCAAGGAAGTTCAATTTTTACAACACCCACTATAAATGGTTATAAGCGTTATCAGCCATATTCTCTGGCACCAGATAGAGTCCTCTGGGGAAAAGATAATCGCGGTGCCATGCTTAGAGCAATCGGCGGAATAAAAGATAAAACTACAAGAATAGAAAATCGCATGGGAGAGCCAACAGCAAATCCATACCTTTATCTCGCATCTCAAATATACTCTGGCTTAGATGGAATTGATAATAAATTAACTCCCGCAATACCGGTCGATGCTGCCTATGATACAGAGGCTGAAATGCTACCTAAATCTTTAATGGAGGCAGTAAAAGCACTACGAGATGACACGTATCTTGTACAACAATTTGGGGCCCAATTCTGTGATTATTTATTGCATATTAAAGAAGCTGAAATATCTCGCTTTTTATCAACAGTAACGGACTGGGAACATAAAGAGTATTTTGAAATTTTTTAAAAAATTTTCTAAGCTTTTCGCCGCCTATCCCAAATATGATGATATAATAAATATAGGACCGTAATTGTTAGTGCAGTATTTGCGATAACAGGCAATTTAAGCAGAATTAAAGCTGCAAGAACCAACCGTAAAATAATTTCAAAACTATTTAGTAGGAAACGATCCTGTCTACTTAGCGCAGTAGCTACCAAGTATAACATAACCCCAAGCTTTGTTAACACCCATAAGAGCGAACCCATATGAATCGTTCCATCATATCCTGGAAGATAAGTTTTACCAGCGCTAGTATCGCCATCGAGAGGCTGCATGATTTGAGCAGCTTCAATCAAT
>JADHRD010000017.1 GCA_016777585.1 Rhodospirillales bacterium
CAAAAAACTGCGTCCGCATTTTCAGGGTTGATATCATCACTTATTGCAATAACAAACTTTCCAGTATCAGCTCGTAACATTGCCGCACCTTGCATCGCCCGAAAAATTTCAGTTCGTGGCGTATTTGACTCAAAAACAATAAAAATTATCCTACGAATATTTGTTAAAGGCTCATGCAAACTAACTTTCTTTACACCTTTTATGCCAAGCGTCTTTTGCAAATGCCCAAGATACATCGGCTCATACGCGGCTTTCTTAATAACGCTGGATTCACTTGGTGTAACTTGAGATATAATTGAAGCTAAGACAGCATTCTTCTTCCGTGTAATGGCTGTTACTTCAAAAATCATATTATAATCCTCGAGAGCAATATGACCATGAGATTCACCGAATGGTGCCTCGGGCTCAAGATACTCAGTATCAATTAATCCTTCAATGATGATTTCTGCATCAGCAGGAACCATTAAGTCTATAGTTTTGCAACGTACCACACGAATTGGCTCCCCAGCTAAAGCTCCAGCAACAGTTAATTCGTCTATATCACGGGGCATTTTTTGAGGACCAAGATAAGCAATCTTCGGGGGGCAACCCAGAACCACTGCACACGGCATCTTTTGACCTCTCTCTTTATATTTTTCCCAATGGGGGTATCCACCAGCCCCACTATTACGGGTAGACATACGCACAACCATACGGGTTGGCGATTTCAAACCACCCCTGTAAGTTCCCATATTTTGAATACCATTATCAGGATCTTTCGTTATAAAATTTGCAGCCGTGAGATATGGCGCACTATCAAATCCTGGAGTAGAAATGGGCACAGGCAAAGCATCCAAACCCTTCCCTTCGCCGTCAATATCATGTCCTTCAAGTATCAGTTCTTGGCAAGCAGCATTTGTAACCTCACACGGAGGAATTGGATTGGCAATAGCTTCCTGCCACGCAAGTCCAATATCTTCCAACGGCACATCCATGCCTATTCTATATATATCACTGTTTGCTGCTAAAGCGCCAACCACGACTGGCATATCAAAATGACGTCCTTTTGAATCGACAACATTACTAAAATAAAAGGCTTTCCTGTCTTTCTCGGCAATACCGCCACGAAACTGCCACCGCACTAATGCATGAAGCTCTGTATCTTTATTAACTTCCTCGTCAATTCGATGGAGCAATCCAGCCTCTTCAAGCGCAATGATATGTTGCTGTAAGTCTTTGCAGGAATATACATTTTTATTCTCAATACTATCATCAGCCATTTACGTAACCCCATTAAAATATTTATCTTTTATATTCACTCAAGTTTAATAATCAAAGTCCGAACTATTTCGATTTTATAGCACTTCTTACACAGTTTTAAAAAGGCATTTACCCAACACTTGCAAATCAACTCATAATTCTAGTTTTTTTCTAAAATCTAAAATCTTTTTCGTTGACCAAATGCATTAGCTTTGAGCAACCTATCAAGAAATCTTGATTTCCCACTATTTAATCAGGGTTTCAATTAGACATAAATAAAAAAGATTTGTCCTAACGAGGGCTCTAACTGGGAGTAAAGATTAATGAAATTTAATAAATTTTTTGGAATAGTCGCGGTTGCTTCATCGGCTTTAATAGCAACATCCACTTTTAGCATGAATTCAGCAAAAGCGAACGATGTTGCTAATTTTTATAAAGGAAAAGATATAACTTTTATAGTTGGTTTTTCTGTGGGTGGATCTTACGGAGCTTATGCCAGAATGCTAGCCCGTCACATGGCCCAGTATGTTCCTGGCAAACCCAATATTTTAACAAAACACCTTCAGGGTGGAGGTGGTGCGCGCGCAGCTAGCCATCTTTATAATGCAGCGCCAAAAGATGGAACAATGCTTGGGTTCTTAGCTGATTCTTTAGCTGTGGGGCAGCTTATGTTTCCTAAAAAAGCAAAATATGACGCGGGGAAAATGCATTACATAGGCCGCTTAACGCCCGTTAATCCCGTACTCATGATTAACAAGAACCATCCAGTAAAGAAAATCGAACAAGTTAAAACTACTCAAGTAATAGCGTCGTGCTCCGGAAGAAATAATCAAACCTACATGAATGTAAAAGCTACAAAAGAATTATTGGGTTTAAAATTTAAGCAGGTTTGTGGATACGCTGGTTCAGCGCCCCAAACTCTAGCGCAAGAACGAGGTGACGTAGATGCTCAGTCAAGCGCATGGATAAGTTGGAAAATAAGAGCTTGGGATAAGATAACAAGTGGAACCATTATTCCACTGGTTCAATTTGGACTTGAGCGCGAAAAAGATTTGCCTAACGTTCCGTTACCACAAGATTTAACAGATGACAAAGAAGCTCAAGCCATCTTTAAGTTTGTCTTCGCGGGAGGAGCTGTTGGCCGTACTTTGATTTCTGCGCCCGGTGTTCCAAAAGATCGAATACAGGCACTTCGGATAGCTTTCAACAAAACTATGAAAGATCCAAAGTTTCTTGCAGAAGCGAAAAAGCGTAATGCAAATATTGACCCCATTTCTGGAGAGGCGTTAGATAAAATTACGGCGACAGTTCTGTCCACCGACAAAAAGTTGGTTCAAATGGCTGGGAATATAATGAAAGGCTATGAAAAAAACTGTAAACGCGATTGTAAGAAAAAGAAGAAAAAAAAGAAATAGAATAAATAATCTATTACACTTCGGTTGAAATAATAAGTACCTGTAAAAATATTGCAGGTACTTATTATCAAGTATTAGACTCAAATTAGAAATATAGATTATTATAGAGATTTTAAATAATGCCCAAATCTCCTAACGATAATTATGGTCACTATCCAGACCTCCACCAACATATTAAAAATATTCAAAAAGCTGGTCTATTAACTGTAATTGATCGCCCGATCAACAAAGACACAGAACTCCACCCCTTAGTTAGATGGCAATTTCGAGGGGGCATTGAAGAAAAAAACAGGAAAGCATTCAAATTTACAAACGTTACCGATAGCCTTGGTAGAACCTATAATATGCCGGTGGTTGTAGGAGTTCTAGCTACCAATGAAGAAATTTATTCAATTGGAATGGGAGTGCCTGTAACTAAGATAGGGGAAACTTGGGAAAATGCGATAAACAATCCAATTAATCCCGTTACAATCAAAAATGCAAAATGCCAAGAAGTATTTATTACGGGTGAGGATTTGTTGGGAGAAGGTGGTGGTTTGGATGGTTTGCCAGTTCCAATCTCAACACCTGGTTATGATTGTGCTCCTTATCTAACTGCGACAAATGTTACGACGCGCAATCCAGAGACAGGAACCCAGAATATGGGCACTTACAGAGCAGGACTGAAAGCATCTAATCGTCTTGCCATTCGGATGGTTGCGCGGCCTGGCGGAGCTGAGGGACATATACATTGGGAGATGTATAAGAAACTTGGCCAGAAAATGCCTTGTGCTATTGTTGTTGGCTGTCCTCCATCGGTTGCTTATATGGGGGCTCAAAAATTACCGATAGGTGTCGAAGAAATGGCTGTTGCTGGGGGCATGGCTGGAACTGCGATAAGGCAAGTCAAATGCAAAACTGTAGATATAATGGTTCCAGCAGAAGCCGAAATTATAATAGAAGGATTTATTGATACAGATTTCCTAGAGCCAGAGGCCCCTTTTGCAGAAAGCCACGGACATGTAGCACTAGAAGATTTTAATACTTCAATGACTGTTACAGCAATAACTCATCGGAAAGATGCTATATTCACGTCGATCATTTCACAACTTACACCCTCCGAATCCAGTGTTATTAAACGGGTTGCATACGAGCCAATCTATTTAACGCATTTAAGTAAAACGCTTGGTATCAAGGGAATTAAGAAAGTCTATTTGCATGAACCACTCACCAATCTCAGAAAAGTACTATTTATACAGTTTGAACAAAATGTGCCAGCTACGGAAATATGGAGGGCTCTATACGGAGCCAGTTCATTGGCATCTGCAATAGGTAAATACGTTATCGCAATTGATAAAGACATTAATCCAGAAAATAGTGATGCGATATTCTGGGCAATGGCCTATCGGGCCAACCCAGCGATTGATATAAAAATTTTAAAACATCGCGTTCCCTATGGTCCAAAAGATCAAAGAGTACCTGGGGGCGAAGATTCAACAATGTTAATCGATGCAACATTAAAAAACCCGATGCCTCCAATAGCATTACCTACAAAAATCTATATGGAAAAAGCTAAAGTCATTTGGGATGAGTTAGGACTTCCTAATCTTACACCAGAATCTCCTTGGCACGGCTACTCATTGGGAGATTGGAGTGATGATTGGACTGAGACCGCTAAACGTGCAACCGATGGATTATATAAAGAAAATGGAAAAATTAGTGAAAAATTGAAACGTAATGATGTGAAACCAAATTCTTCAATTCGCGACATAAAGAAATAAGAGTTTTGAATATGAATTTGGAATTCATCAACCGAAAACAAAACCCTCAAATTGGTAAAGATATTATAAGGCGAGAAGATTTAAGGCTTTTATCCGGATTTGGCAATTACACTGATGACACATCTCTGGAAGATCAATCATATGCGGCAATGTTAAGATCAGTTCATGCTCATGCAGAATTTAAAATAATTTCGATTGATGCCGCAAAAAAAATGCCCGGTGTTATAGAGATATTAGTTGGAAAGGATTGGCTGGATGATGGACTAAACCCAATGCCGGCATGGGGAAATCCAGCCGACGTTGCATTATCAAATCAGGATGGATCTGAGTTATTTTTTTCTCCGCTTTTTCCTTTAGCAATTGATCGCGTTCGTCGTTCGGGAGAAATTATAGCAATTGTAATAGCAAACACCCACTTACAAGCCATTGAGGCTGCAGAAAATATAGATATCAAATATGATGTGCTTAAAAGCGTGAGTGATGTTGCCAAAGCAATGAAACAGAATGCTCCGGTAATTTGGAATGAAGCTATCCAAAATATTACTGTCGACGATGAAAAAGGTAATATTAATGTGTGTAAAGAAGCGTTCGATAACGCAGCCCACATCATAAAGCTGGAAACTTACAATCAAAGAGTCACCGGCGTACCAATGGAACCACGAGCAGCATTAGCAAATTATGAGGCACATAAAAAAGTTTACTATCTTGAAGCGGGCAGTCAGGGTGCAAACAGGTTTCAAAATGAATTAGCCACAACATTTGGAATAAGTAAAAACAAGATTAGAGTGGTTTCAAATGATGTTGGCGGGGGATATGGTACTCGAAATCATACCTATCCAGAATTTGCACTTTGCCTTTGGGCTGCAAAAAAAACTGGTCGCCCAGTTAAATGGGTATGTGATCGGTCCGAGGCCTTTTTAAGCGATTACTCTGGACGCGACTTACTGACAAAAGCTGAATTAGCGATAGACAATAGTGGTAATTTTTTAGCCCTTAGAACTGAAAACCTTGCAAATATTGGAACGCATACAATTTCATATGTGCCCCTAGCGAGAGGTCCCACGGTTTATAATGGTGTATACAATATTCCCATAGGATATGCAGTTTCAAAGGCTGTATTAACAAATACAAACGCTGTAGTTTCCTATCGGGGTGCCGGTAGACCGGAAGCCATGTTCGTAATTGAGAGAATGATTGATATAGCGGCAAAAAAAATCGGAATTGATCGAATTGAATTGAGGCGCAAAAATATTATTCAAGAATCTTCAATTCCTTATACGAATAATTTTAGTGTTACATATGATAGCGGTAACTTTCCAAAAAGTATGGAAATGGCATTAAAGTCAATTGACTGGTTTGAATTCCCAAGTAGGCGGAAAAAATGGAGAGAAAAAGGCTATTTTGCTGGAATAGGAATAGCAAATTATATTGAAACTGCAACAGGATACCCTCAAGAACGCGCTGAAATGCGAATTAAAGGTTCTGGATCAGTAGAAATTATTATTGGAACTCAGTCTTCCGGTCAGAGCCATGAAACAACGTTCGCACAAGTAATTTCCGACTGGCTGGGCGTTGATATATCTACAATTATATTAAAAACAGGTGATACTAATTTCGTTAAGGACGGATCCGGAAGTCATTCTTGCCGCTCTCTTCGTCTCGCTGGGCACCTATTCCGACAAACTGCAGATGAAATTATTGAAAAGGGCCTTAAGATTTCTGAGATCAAGTTTGGGACGCCATCGAACAACATAAGTTATGTTGATGGTTATTATTTGAATAAAGGTACAAACAAAAAACTTCATTTATTTGAGGTCGCAAAACTAGCAGAGACTGAATTCGCAGCAAACAAATTTTTAGGTCCTCTCGAAGCAACAGCAGAAATTTCGACTTTTTTACCCGCATATCCAAATGGTTGTCATGCTTGTGAAGTTATAGTTGATAAAGAGACCGGCGTTGCTAAAGTCACAAAATATATCGGCGTTGATGATGTGGGGACTGTTGTGAACCCAATGGTTGTTGATGGTCAAACACACGGAGGAATAGTGCAAGGACTGGGACAAGCACTTATGGAGGAGTGTCTCTATGATAAAAATAATTCCCAACTCCTTTCCGGTTCATTTATGGACTACGCCATGCCAAGAGCAAATGATACTCCCTCGTTTGAGTTAGAATTTAATGAAGTCCCAGCACCAAATAATTTTCTAGGTGTAAAAGGTGGAGGGGAAGGAGGAACAACAGCAGCCCCAGCTGCTATCATAAACGCTATTGTTGATGCACTCGATGACTTTGAAATTGATCACATTGATATGCCAGCAACGCCAGAAAAAATTTGGCGTATTATCCATAATTATTAATTAAAGAGAGACCATAATGTCAAATTACTTAGTCACAGAGTTAATCGGTAATGGAACCTATATTACAATCGACCGGGCTGATTGCGGGGGCCTAATGAGCGATCCAATGGCTATTGAATTCACAAAGTTAATTCAGAGAGCAAATAAAAAATCTAAATATATTGTAGTTCGAAGTAATGGCAATGATTTCTGCCTTGGACGTGATCCAACCGGCAAGGAGCCTGGCCGACCAAATGATGCCCTAGATTCAAGACGTCGGAGTAAAGTAATATTTGATTTTTATAGTGCTTTTAGGCAGTCCAAAATTCCGACGATTAGTTTAATTCAGGGAAGAGCGCTTGGCTTTGGGTGCGCAATGGCGTCAGTTTGCGATATTACTATTTCTGAGGAAAGTGCATCATTTGCTCTTCCTGAGACGGGACACAACATCATGCCAACTATGGCCATGTCCTCGCTAATAGACAGGGTTGGAATGAAAGGCATATTATACTTAACCTACTCGAATGAAGATATAGATGCCATAACTGCATTAGCTTATGGCCTTGTAAGCAAGGTAGTACCGGACGGAAAACTTGATCACCATCTTAATATCCTTTGCAAAACTCTAGATAAAACTCCAATGCCCGCAATACTCGGCGTAAAAGAGTACACTGCAAATGCTATGTCGATGTCAATCGAACAAGCTACCCAATTTGCACAGAATATGCACGCTACGATAAATACATCTAAAGGCATGATGGGAAACTAAATACAGAACACAGAATGATTGACAAAAGACTGATTAGAAACTTTATATTATAAAAATATTAAAAAATAAGAGCTTATAAAAAAAGAATAATAATGGGGAATTTATAATGGAATCGGGTGTAGGAATTGAGTCAATGCTCACTATGGCTTTGCAAGCCCTCGATATTATTTCTGATCCGTCAAGAATTATTTTTTTAATATCTGGCGTACTCATGGGCCTGGTGATAGGCGTAATTCCCGGTTTAGGCGGTCTGGTTGGTCTTTCATTACTTTTACCATTCACTTACGCGATGGATCCATATGCGGCCATTGCAATGATGCTCGGTTTAGGATCAGTAACTGTAACTTCTGATACTATACCGGCAGTTTTGTTCGGTGTTCCTGGCACATCTGGATCAGCAGCGACAATATTAGACGGATATCCATTAGCCCGAAAAGGTGAAGCTAGTAGAGCGTTTGGGGCTGCGTTCACCGCATCTGTTTTAGGTGGTTTATTTGGAGCACTTTTATTAGCCGTCAGTGTTCCTGTTTTACGCCCTTTTATGTTATCATTTTCCCAACCAGAAATGTTTGCAATTTGTCTATTTGGGCTTTCATTAGTAGCAGTTCTATCTGGTTCTTCTGTAGCAAAAGGCCTTTTAGCAGCAGCGCTAGGAATACTAATTTCAACTATAGGCGATGACCAACAAACCGGAACAATTAGATGGGCATTTGATACTCAATATCTATGGGATGGGCTCCCCCTAGTTCCTTTTGCACTGGGTATTTTTGCTATTCCTGAATTAGCAGATTTAATGATTACCCGAAAAACAGTCTCAGGAGATACAAAGAATTTTGGTAAAAAAGGTCAAATTGAGGGCGTAAAAGATGTATTCAAAAATTGGTTCTTGGTGCTGAGGTGTGGCGTCATTGGATCAGTTTTAGGATCTATTCCTGGCATTGGGGCATCAGTTGTCGATTGGGTGGCTTACGGGCACGCAGCGCGGACAGAAAAAGATGCGCAGAAAACATTCGGCAAAGGAGATATTAGAGGTGTAATAGCGTCAGAAAGCTCTAATAATGCTAAAGAGGGCGGAGCTCTAGTGCCGACAATAGCGTTTGGTGTTCCCGGATCTGCCTCAATGGCCTTATTGCTTGGCGCCTTTTTAATCCACGGTATAGTTCCCGGTCCCAAAATGTTATCGGAAAATTTAGACCTTACATACACCATGGTCTGGTCTGTGGCATTTGCAAATATTTTTGGCGCAGGGTTATGTTTCATTTTCGCAAATAAGCTTGCAAAGATAGCTGTTATAAGACCGGGTATTTTGGTCCCTGTTGTTCTTGCTGTTGTATTTTTAGGCGCGTTCCAAGGACACAAAGATTGGGCGGACCTTTACGTATTAATTGGTTTCGGGATGCTCGGTTGGTTGATGAAGCGTTTGAGATGGCCAAGACCCCCGCTTGTTCTCGGATTTGTTCTAGGCGCTTTGATCGAAAGATATCTATACATTTCATATAGTCGATGGGAATTTGAGTGGCTAAGTCGCCCCGTTGTAATGATAATACTTATAATTACGTTTATTTCAGTAATATTACCGGTGATCCAAAAGTTTCGTAAACGGGGAAAATCTCAAAATAAAAAAAGCAAGGTTAGTTTCAACAAAGATTACTTATTAAACCCGGATTTTTCATTTACACTAATATTCGGACTGATTTTTACGTATGCGTTAATTACTTCCGGAGAGTGGGAAATGGATGCCAAATTAATTCCAATGCTACTCGGCGTATTTGGAATAATAATAAGCTTCTTTCATATCAGCTCATGCTTTTTTAAATCTGATCACGAACATAAAGAGAAAATCCTAAGCGTTCCAGGCCAGCAAACTGGGGAAGAAACGACCCATTTTGATATTCAGGCAGACTATGGAGATCTTACTTCGAAGGTGATTTATAGCCGCGCAGGAAGATACTTGCTATGGTGTATCGGTTATATAATCATTGCTCAACTTATTGGCTTATTGCCCGCTATATTAGTCTTTGTAATTGCTTATATGCGATTAGAAGCAAAAGAAAGTTGGAGAGTTACCTTAACGATCAGTTCGATTATGTGGGGATTATGTTATCTTTTGTTTCATTCAGTTCTTAAAGTGCTTTGGCCACTTGCGATAATTGGATCTTGGTTTCCGGTATTAAGAAGTATTAGAGAGTTCAACTTATTCTAATAAAATGCTAGTAGTTATATTTTTCAATGTCAAAGTGAGGAAAGGCACTACTAAAGCTTGGCAATCTAACGGGCTGAACAGTCTGAAGATGTTCTGGGCACAGTTCTTTAGGGGAAGTCACTCCTAGTAAAGCCAGTGCTAGCCTGAATTCTTCCTCAAGAATTTCAAGCATCCGAATTACCGCTTCTCCACCTCCAGCTGAGGCAGCTAAACCATACATTTTACCGATGCCCACTGCATGGGCTCCAAGCGCTATAGCTTTTGCTATATCAGTGCCCCTGCAAAACCCTCCATCAACTATTACCTGAGCCTTTCCATTAACAGCACTAATAATTTCTGGTATTATGTCAATAGAACCTCGTCCGTGATCAAGCTGTCTGCCTCCATGATTTGAAATATAAATAACTTCAACACCGTGTTCGACAGCTAAAATAGCATCCTCTGCGGTAACAATGCCCTTAACTAAAAGCGGAATCGATGAATGTTTCCGAATTGCATCAACAACATCCCAATCCAGGGCTGCTTGATATACAAAACCATCTGATTTTGTGTTAGTTCGGGCTCGACGTGGCTCAAAACCTTTGATTTTATCGCGTTCTCGGCGCCCATAATTTGCAGTATCAGCGGTTAAACAAAAACCCTTGCAACCAAGTTCCGAAGCTAAATCAACAAATCTTAGAATCCAGTCCGAATCATCGCGAACATATAGTTGAAAAAATAAATCACCATCCGTAACTTCTCGAATTTCTCTGACATCTGGTTTGGTGACAGAACTAATAAAAGCTGGGATGCCGAAATCATGTGCTGCGGAGCTAGTGGTTATTCCTCCTCTTTCGGTAAATCTTTGCAAAGAACCAATTGGCGCTAGAAACACTGGTATCCTTAGTTTTGAGCCCAACAACTCCGTCGAAGTATCAATGTTAACAACATTCCGCATTACACGCGGCCTAAATGCTAGCGAATCAATTGATTGCCTATTGCGTAATAGAGTTGTCTCAGACTCGCCTCCACCTACTAGATAATCCCAATTTTCTTGATCTAAATTCTCGCGAGCAATTTTTATAAATTCGCCATTAGTTTGTATGTCACTAACTTTCTTCTGCACTTGAATAACCCTCCTAACCAAAACCAATGTCCAACTTATATCCGGAACCAATAAAGCTTAAAAGTAAAAACTTACATTTAATCTTATGCTATTTTGAGTCTTAAATAGTTTGATACTAATGTAATAAAATAATATTTTAGGCCACGATTATAAAAAAATAACTAGGTGTGATAATTATAATTCATGATTAGGTAGAATCTAAATTGGGGGATCGCAAAATGAATAAAAGCTCTGACTATGGATCAATGAAGTATCCAGAGACACCTATTAATCTATCTGCTAATAAATTAAAACCAGAATATGGTTCTGATGTCATGGCAGATATCATATCAGATATGGGCTTTAAGCATATTTTTGTTTTACCAGGTTCTAGCTATCGAGGCCTTCATGACTCACTGATAAATCATCGTCGCAATCAAAACCCCGAAATGATCATGTGCAATCATGAATCAATCGTAGTTGCCATGGCTCATGGGTATGCCAAAGCATCAGAGAACACAGCTGCATGTGTGATACACGATTTGGTAGGTCTAATGTGCTCATCCGTGAGTGTATTTGATGCTTGGGTTGATCGTGTCCCGGTTCTTATATTTGGTGGTAGTGGCCCTCAAGACCCGTCTCGCCGCCGTCCCATTGATTGGACACACACTGCGAGCATGCAATGTGATTTAGTAAAACCATTCACGAAATGGTCAATGGATCCAGTTACCCTACAATCAGCTATCGATACGATGTTACAGGCAAATAAAATAGCAAAATCAAAACCTCAAGCCCCTACTTATGTTTCTCTAGACCTTGGTCTGCAAGAGGATCCTCTTCCAGAAAATTTAATAATTCCCGATGCATCGTCGAATCGTTATCAAGCACCTGCACCAATTTCAGCTAATATTGAAGCTATTGAAGAGGCGGCTAGTATGCTAATAGCTGCTGAAAACCCATTAATTGTAGGTGGAAGGTTTGGCCGTGAAACCCAAACAAGTGAAATACTCATTAAACTTGTCGAAATTTCTGGATCAAATTATGTTGAAGATAGAGCTGTTGTATGCATGCCAACTTTTCACCCTCAGAATTTAAATGGGGATCTTAAGATAAGGGAAACAGCCGATGTTATTTTAGCGATTGATTGTGTAGATACAGCAACAGCTGCGGGGGCGCATAACAAAGACTTGAGAGGTCGACCCGGACAGAAAATAATTGAAATGACACTTGAAAATTTAATTACCAGCTCATGGTCAAATGCTGGAGGGCCCCAGGCAGCCGTGGACTTGCAAATTGATTGTGATCCAACTTATGGAATGAAACAATTAATTTCTGCGATTGAAAATCAACTATCTAATAATTCAGTAGTCACTAAAATTATTGAGAATAGAAAAGTCTCAATTGGCAAAAGACATAAGATTCTTAGGCAAGAGCAGAAGGAAAAATGGAATGATACCTGGGACGCTGAACCGATAAGCACAGGCCGTCTTACCTCTGAACTATATGAGGCTGTTAAAGATAAAAACTGGGTTTTACCCGTTCGTAATCACAGGAGTTTTCCAGAAGGTTTATGGAATTTTTCGAAATCTGGCCAATACCTGGGTGCTGACGGTGGGGGGGGTGTCGGTTATGGGCCAGCAGCGGCTGTTGGAGCAGCTCTAGCATATCGAGAGCAAGGGAAGCTTCCAGTAGCTATAATGGGAGACGGTGACTTTCAAATGGGGTCTGGAGCCATCTGGACGGCGGTTCATTACAAAATACCCGTTCTCATTGCGATAAATAATAATAATAGTTGGGGAAATGATGAATTTCATCAAAGAAATATAGCGAAGAAAAGAAGTAGACCTGTGGAGAATGCATGGATTGGACAACGTATGGCTGAACCCGCAACAGATTATGCAGCAATGGTTAGGAGTTATGGGGGGTGGGCCGAAGGCCCCATAAGCAACCCTAGCGATCTTTCAAGAGCATTTAAAGAAGCGGTAAAACAATTAGAAGAGGGTAACGTTGCAGTCGTCGACGTTAGAACGATGCTTTAATGCCAAAGGAGAATGGACAAACGTATAATGGAATACGTGAGCATATTAAGGCTTTAAAGAAAGCAGGACTGCTAATTGAAGTCGATCGTAAAATTAATAAAGACACAGAGATGCATCCGCTGGTTCGGTGGCAATACAGAGGAGGAATTGCCGAGAATGAGAGAAAAGCATGGTTATTTTCTAATGTAGTCGACAGCAAAGGCCGCAAGTATGATATCCCAGTTTTAGTTTGTGGCCTTGCCGGGAGCCCTGCTATTTACGAAATTGGGATTGGCTGCAAACTCGAAGAAACAAACGCAAAATGGTCGACAGCAATAGAAAACCCTCTTTCACCAGAAATAATTAATAGTAAAGATGCCGCATGTCATGAGCTTATTTATCAGGGTGCTGATCTGAACAATGGTAAAGGTCTCGATGATCTTCCAATACCTATCTCAACACCTGGTTGGGACAATGCACCTTACACATCATCATCTCATTATATTACGACAGACCCCAACACTGGTATTCAGAACATGGGAAACTATCGGGGCCAAATAAAAGCTCCGGATCGATTAGGTATAAACACTTCAACTGAACTAAGGACTGGTGGTTACATCAATTGGCTTTCATGGAAAGAGCGTGGAGAGAAGATGCCTTGCGCAGTTGTAATAGGTTGCGCGCCAGTAATATCATATGCCTCAGTCCAAAAGGTTCCTGAGGGTATAGACGAGTTAGAAGTTGCTGGAGCTTTAATTGGAAAACCTCTTCAACTCGTTAAGGCTCTAACAATTGATATCATGGTGCCAGCTGATGCTGAAGTAGTTATAGAAGGTTTTATTGATACAGAATATTTAGAACCTGAAGCACCTTTCGGCGAGTCACATGGATATGTAAACCTTCAGGAATACAATGGTTTTATGGATGTTACAGCTATTACGCGAAAAAAAAATGCCGTTATCACTTCATGGGTTAGTCAAGTTGCACCAAGCGAGTCTAGTGTCATCCGTCGCTTTTCTTATGAGTCTAGGAACACTTCATATCTGCGAGATACTCTAGGTATAAAAACTGTTGTCAGTGTAAAGGCCCATGAGCCATTGACATCATTACATCGGGTTCATGCTATTATTTTTAAGAGAGATACGCCGAGGACAGAAATATGGCGAGCCATGTATGGGTTAGCATCATTTAGACAGTCTGAGGGTAAATGGATTATTGCTGTTAATGAAGATATTGATGGTGAGAATGCTGATGCGCTCTTCTGGGCAATGGCTTATCGTTGCAAGCCTCAACATGATTTGGAGGTTATTAAACATCAAGATGCGGGACATGGTCCGCGAAATTTATTGGACCCCGAGGATGCTTCGGTTTTAATAGATGCCACCTTGAAGGGAACATTCCCGCCTGTTTCCCTACCTAAAAAAGAATTTATGGAGAACGCAGCAGAAATATGGAATGAGCTGGGACTACCAAAGCTAAGAAAAGAGGCTCCCTGGCACGGGTATGATTTAGGAGAGTGGACTGAAGAATTTGAACATATGGCCAAGCTAGCCACTGAGAGCGATTACTGGCAAACTGGAAGAAATAATGCCCAGCATCGCCGTAAAGATGTAACAATGAATACGGAAGTCCGCACGCTTAAAGAAAACGAATAATAATTTTAATAAGCCAATTTAAGCATGCACATATTAAATATTTGATCGTGATCGATTAATCCAAATCTTCTTGATATCATCTAACACAGCGATAAATGACGGAACCACGAATAATATCAGGAGAGTGGCAACTCCTAATCCAAATACAATCGTAATAGCCATTGGTATAAGAAATTGTGCTTGTACACTTCGCTCGAACAATAGTGGCATTAATCCGCCAATTGTCGTTGCTGAAGTTAACATTATAGGTCTCAAACGATCACAAGACGCATCCACAATTGCGTCTATAATTTTAGATTCTTTCACTTTCTCATCGATAGTTGTAACGAGTATGATAGATCCATTAATTATAATGCCAGATAAACCAATTAATCCGACCATGCTCAAAATCGTAAGGTTATAGCCTAAGAGAAAATGGCCGAATGCCGTTCCGATAAAACCCATAGGAATAACAATCATTACTGCTATTGGTCGCGTATAACTCGCAAAAGCCCATGCTAACACGACGTAAATACCGGCTAGACCTATTAATAAACCTAACTTCATATCAGCAAACGTTTCTTTTTGCTCTTCTGCTTTACCCGAGAATCCCACCGTAAGCCCATCATCGTTCGCAATTTTATTAATGCCATCGCGTTCAATAGCTGAAAGCACTTTCCCCACAGATGTAATTGAAGCATCAATTTCAGCAGTAATTGCTATTTCCCGGCTTCCACCCTCTCTCCTAATTTTCGAAAAACCAATAGTCTCGCTGGAAGAAACAATTTGTGATAACGGTATTTCTTGTCCAGAGGAGCCTCTCAAATAAATATTATTAAGCATCTCAGGACCATTATCACTTCGTGGGTACATAACACGCACTGCTACTTCTTCCTCATCTCTAGCAAATCGTTTTGCAATTTTACCATCAATTGCATTTTTAATTTGTCTCCCAATATCTTGAGTTGAAAAACCGAGAGACTTTCCACGTTCATTGACTTTCAGAATTGTTTCCCTTTTTCCATAGGGAATATTGTCCTCAACATTACTTACTCCGGGATAAAGCTCTAACATTTGCATCACTTTACTGGCCGCATTTTTTAAGCTCGTAATATTCGATCCTTTCAATCTAATATCAATATCGCGACCAGGTGGACCTCCCCTAACTTCTTGGATAGTTAATGATTTAAGACCTGCCATATTGTTTACTTCTGCTCTCCATGCTTCAATAAATTGCGAAGTCCTAATAGATCTTTTATCAGCAGTAAGTAGTTCAACTATAATTCCACCAGTTGTATCTTCAACATCGTTTGCTGACGCTGCATTCGCACTACCAGAAACACGGACACCTACTTTCAAAAAATTCATCTTAATTAAATTATTGTTACCATCACTAATATTTTTCGCTGCGACATTAGCTGCTCTTTCTACTTCTTTAATCATCGTTGTTGTCTCATCCCTGGAAGTTCCAGAAACCATTTCTACATTAGCCACTATTTTATCCGACTCAGGAGTAGGAAAAAATGTAAAACCAACACGACCACCAATGACAAGACCAACAGCAATTAAACATAGGGCAATGACAATAGATAACGTGACATATCTCCATTCAATACTTAAAACCACTAATCGCTTAAACTTATTATCTCTAAAATTAGCGAACGAGTTATCAAAATGAGTACGTGCACTATCATACAACTTAAAAACTGGATATTTTGAATTCATTCCATGATTTAAGTGACCCGGGAGCACATAAAAACACTCTAGTAGACTGGCTAACAATACGGCTACAATTACCATAGGAATAGCAGAAATTACCTGACCAATAATACCAGTAATTAATATTAAAGGAAGAAATGCACATATTGTGGTAAGAGACGCGCTTACAACCGGCGCTGCCATTCGACGAGCACCTAAAACTGAGGCGGAGAGCGGATTTAACCCAAGCCTGCTTTGAGACTCCGAATGTTCACCAACTACAATTGCATCATCGACGACGATACCTAGTGCCATAATAAGTCCAAAAAGGCTAATCATATTTATCGATTGTCCAGTAGCGTACATGACCCCCAGTGTTGCCATGAAACAGATTGGAATTCCTAGTAAAACCCAGATTGCAATAGAAGCTCTTAAAAAAATAAATAAAATTAATGCCACCACAAAAAGTCCGCTAATAGCGTTACTCAAAAGTAAGTCGATCCGCTCATCAAGAAGATTTGTGGCTGTATCATATCGTTCTATTAATAAATTTGAAGGCAGATATTCTTTAGTTTCTAATAAAAACTCATCAACTTTTGATGCTAAGAGTAGGGCATCCGAGTTTAACGCTCTCATCAAATGCAATTCTATCGCTGGCAAACCTCCGCGCAAGCCAATAGGATCTGTATTTTTAAATTTCTCCCTAATAGTCGCAATATCATTAAGATAAATTTTACGTCCATCATCTAATGACTTTACCTCCATTCTGCGCAAACTATCAGCTGTTGTAAGCAAACCTAGACTTCTCACTTGTCTTAGCCCCTGACCAAGATTACCCGAGGGCAAATCAACAGAGGTTTCACTTATCTTCTTCGAAATATCCTCAATAGTTAAATCAACCCTACGAAGAACTCTCTGTGGAGCTTCAATCCAAATTTCCTGATCGCGGCTGCCAAAAAGTACAACCCGATCGATGCCTCGAGCGAGCAAATTATCACGAAAGGTTTTTGCATATGCTTTTAGCGCTTCTTCTGGCATTTTACCCGAAACTACTAACTTAGTAATAGTTTCGTAGCGAATGATTCTCTTTATATTTGGTTTGAGAGTACCAACGGGTAAAGTTGTTATTCGAGAGACAGCCGCCTCAATATCCGACAATGCTGATTGCATATCTGATCCAGCCTTAAATTCGATAACAAACGATGCTAGGCCTTCTGAGGAGGTAGAACGCACTTTTTTTACACCGTCCAAAAACCTTACCTCAGGCTCTACAATTTGCACAATATTATTATCAATATCCTCAGAATTTGCACCTGGCCATTCAATCGAGACTGTAACAACATCAATTCCAAAACTGGGCAAAAACTGAGAATTCATTTTTAGGAGTCCCCAGATACCAGCTATTATCATTAGAATCATGATCAAATTTGCTGCAGTCGGATGCCGCGCAAATAGAGCTATTGGTCCCGTCAAAACATCACTTTTCGCCCCAGAGTTATTATTTATACTCATCGAGCCTCTACCAAAAGACCATCCGCAATTTTTGGAAATGGGCGGGAAATAATAATCGAACCATCTAAATCTTTATCGCCCAATAGTATATCTTTCACTCCACGCCTCAGTGGTTTAACAATCTTTTTTTTGACGCGTCCATTGATTATTAAATAGATAATTTTATCCCTAACTAAAGCCGAATTTGGAACCTTCACAACATTCCTATACAACCTCGATGGAATATTAACTTCTACAAAAGCTCCTGGCCTCAGTGGTGTCATCAAATCGATACCTGATAGCTCCGCAAACACATCTATGCCACCACTCGCAGCATCGATTTCCGCGCCCAATCGTTTAATTATCGCATCATAGATAAAAATTCTCTTACCAATATTCCACTTTACTTGAATTTTTTTCGCCATTAACTCTGTACTTGCGATATTATCCAACAATGTTTCTGTCTTTGGTAATAATAAATTAGAAAAATTTTGTTCACTGATTCGAAACTTAACTTCTAAACGCTTTGCCTCTATTAACCTTGCTATGCGTTCATTTGTTCCAATTCTTTGACCCCTAGAAAAACTCGCATTTGCAAGAAAGCCTCCAAAAGGGGCATAGATTGAGGTTTCTTTCAAATCACGCTTAGCTAACTCGAGACTCGATTGCGCCCTTTTAGAGGAAGCTCTAAATTGAGCTAATCGGTTCTTAAGTCGCAGGATTGTTTGTTGTCGGCTAGTAGAGCTTTGATTCATATTATTATATTCAAGCTCAGCATCATCGAGAGACTTTCGTGAAGACGATCCTTGACGAACTAATTTTTGTCTCCGATCTAAGTTTTTTTTCCGGATAGCTAACTGAGAACGAGCTATCTTAAGAAGTTTGGATTCGAACTCAATTTCGCCTTCAGTTTCTAATATTTTGCTCAGCACTTCCTGAAGGGAAGCCTTGCTGTCTTCGACTTTGATTTTATAATTAAAGGGATCAATCTTAGCCAAAAGATCCCCTTCCCTCACTATCGCACCTTCGTAATAATTTTCCCCAAGCTCTATAATTCGACCTGAAACCAATGGCCTAATTTCGGCTTGGCTTCCTGCGATAATGGCTCCGAACTCTTGAATATTTGGCTGAACGTCGTCTAGATATAACTTCTTAGTAGCGACCGCCCAGCTTCTTTCAACTTCCGGTTTGGCAACAGATACAGGGGCTGTTACTTTTAAAACAACAACAACGATGAGACCTAAAACAAAAACTAGGATCGCTAAGCCCACGTGCTTTCTATTTTTAGTCAACTGTATCATCGAACTTTTAGCCCCAAAACCAATCTAAATTAAAAAATGAACATTATGCAATACGTTTAACATCGTTATGTAGATTTAAATATTAGTGGGGTTTACGAGTATATCAATTTATCCAGCTATTTCTATTTGAGCAAAAAAGTAGTTAATCTCCTCAGCGGCTGTTTCTGGTGCGTCAGATCCGTGAACTGAGTTTGCTTCTATGCTCTCTGCAAAATCTTTACGAATTGTGCCCTCATCAGCGTTAGCTGGATTTGTTGCCCCCATAACCTCTCTATTTTTGGTTATTGCGCTCTCACCCTCAAGTACTTGTACAACCACCGGGCCTGAAACCATAAAATCACATAGCTCGCTAAAAAATGCTCTTTCTCTATGAACAGCATAAAATCCTTGGGCCTGCTCTAATGTTAATTGAAGGCGCTTTTGAGCTACAATTCTAAGACCAGCCTCTTCAAATCTAGCGTTAATTTTTCCACTAAGGTTTCTGCGAGTCGCGTCGGGTTTAATAATAGATAATGTTCTTTCGATGGCCATTGCCATGAGATCCTTCTGTTGTTTCAAGGGATAGTCTATAATCAACAATAAGTTGAAACCGGCGAGCTTATAACTCAGGTCTTAGCTCTAAGCAACTCATTATTTATTTATTTTTTTGACTAATAGATGACCTTTTCGCCAGAGATTGATCATGCTACACCTCTAAACATGATACAAATTAATAACATGGCTTACCAAATAGCTGGCAGAACACTCTACGAAAATACCACCATCTCGATACCAGAAGGTCAAAAGGTTGGCTTGGTTGGAAAAAATGGATCAGGGAAAACTACACTATTTCGCCTTATTTTAGGAGACTTGTCTCCAGATCAGGGGGCTATACATATTAATCCTAAATACAAAATTGGTACTGTAGCTCAAGAAGCCCCAGCTGATTCGAGAAGCCTCTTAGATACGGTTCTTTCGGCGGATTTAGAGAGAGAAACCCTTCTCGAAGAATCTAAAATGGCAACTGACCCTGCTCGTATATCAGAAATCCATGTCCGTTTAGCAGATATAGATGCAGAGAGCGCACCCGCCCGAGCTGCTATCATTCTCTCTGGACTTGGGTTTCCTGAAAACACACATTTAAGAGCGTGTAGTGAATTTTCTGGTGGTTGGCGAATGCGTATAGCACTCGCGGCAACATTATTTGCTAATCCAGATATACTTCTCCTTGATGAGCCAACAAATCATCTAGATATTGAAGCAGTAATTTGGCTTGAACATTTTTTGGAACGTTGGCGTGGAACGTTAGTAATCATAAGCCATGAGCGTACTCTGCTCAATTCATCTGTAGACCACATTATTCATCTGGAGAATCAACAACTCGTGCGGTATACAGGTGGTTACGATTTCTTCGAGAAAACCCGAAGAGAGAAATTAACCTTGCAATCGAAAATGGCTACAAAACAAACAGCTGAAAGACAGCGTATACAAGCCTTTATTGATCGCTTTAAAGCAAAGGCGAATAAAGCACGGCAGGCACAAAGTCGCATAAAAATGCTTGAGCGCATGGAACCTATTAAATCAGTTGTAGAAGAAAAGACAATATCTTTTCAGTTTCCCCATCCATCACCTCTATCCCCTCCACTAATTGCTGTAAACAAAACATCAGTTGGTTACGATGAGAACAACATAGTATTGAGTGACGTTGATGTCAGAGTAGATATGGATGACAGAATTGCTTTAATTGGGGCAAATGGTAACGGCAAATCAACTATGATGAAAATGTTATCTGGGCGTCTAAAACCAATGACAGGTAACATTGTCAAATCCAAGAAACTTAAAATTGGATATTTTGCACAACATCAGTCTGAGGAACTTAATCCTGACCAATCCGCTTTTGAGCATATTTTGGAACATCGTCCCAAGGATGCTCCAACACGCTTAAGAGGTCATTTAGGTAGCTTTGGCTTTATACAAGAACGGGCAGAAACTAAAGTTAAAAATCTTTCCGGGGGAGAAAAAGCCCGACTTTTATTTGCACTTATGAGCCTAGAAACACCCCATATAATGCTCCTTGACGAACCGACCAATCATTTAGATATAGATTCAAGGGAAGCGTTGGTAGAAGCATTAAACATATATGAAGGAGCTGTCATTTTAGTAAGCCATGATATTCACTTAGTAAGTCTGGTTGCTGATAGTTTATGGCTAATAGATAAAGGAAGTTGTAAAATATTTGATGGAGATTTATCAGAATACCAGAAATATCTATTAGATGAACGCTCAACCCATAAGAACGATAATAAAATTAACATCAAACCTGCCTTGAGTAAGAAAGAGCAAAGAAGAATACGAGCCGACGAAAGACAAAAAAAGGCTGATTTAAACAGAGCTTTAAAAGATTCTGAGAAAAGAATAACTTACTTAACCGAAGAAATAAATGCGCTAGAATTAAAAATGAGTAATCCTTCATTTTTTGAAAATTCCAGCAAAATTATAGCTGAGACTCAAAAAGATTTAAATAATACAAAGAAAATGCTGGCTGAAACTGAGAGCGATTGGCTCGAATTACAAGACGGGCTAGAGTAAAAACCAAGATAATAAGCACCATAATTCTAACAGGTACCAAGAAAGGAAGATTATGCTAGCTCCAGAAAAATTTTCCGGTGTTCTAACCCCAGTAATAACTCCGTTTAACGAAGACCTTTCTGTAAACTCTGATCGTTTAATTGCGCAATGCAGATGGATAATATCTCAAGATGTTGGCTTAGCTATATTTGGGACGAATAGTGAAGCAAATTCTCTCTCTATTAAAGAAAAAATAAAACTATTGGATAAACTTGTAGAAAGTGGTATTGATCCAAAAAAAATGATGCCTGGAACAGGGTGCTGTAGTTTGTTTGAGACCATTGAATTGACCACTCATGCGATCAATCTAGGGGTTAGTGGCAGTTTGTTGCTTCCACCGTTTTACTACAAAGGTGTGAGTGACGAGGGTTTATACGCAAGCTATTCTGAGATAATAGAAAGAATCGGAAGTTCAAATTTTCGTATATACTTGTATAATATTCCACCAGTATCAAATATCCCCATAAGTATAAATCTAATCGATCGTTTGATAAAAAATTATCCTAACACAGTCGTCGGAATCAAAGATAGCTCAGGCGATTGGGGTAATACAAAAGACATGCTTGACCAGAAATGGGATGACTTTAGGGTCTTTGTTGGCTCAGAGACATTTTTATTAAATAATATGCGTAATGGCGGATCCGGATGCATTTCGGCTACCGCTAATGTTAATCCGGCAGCTATCAGACACCTATACCAAAGTTGGGATAACGAAAATGCGCCGAATTATCAGGATAAACTAGATGAAGTTCGCAACATTTTTCAGGAATTTCCAATGATACCTGCACTCAAAGCAGCTGCCGCGATTTATAGTAATGATAGAGAGTGGAACCGAGTAAGACCTCCTCTATTATCTTTGAACAAAAAACAATTTGAAAAACTTGAATCAAATCTGAGAGAAATTAAATTCTCAATGCCAGGTCTTAGCAAAAATTAATAGTTAAAAGATATATATTTAAGATAAAAAGGTTTTAATTTAAGATTTTTCAAACCATTTTCCATCATCACTTTGTTGCCAGTAATGAAGATCATGACCAGCACTCTTAAGTATTTTCCATCTTTCTCTGGCAGCAGCAACGGATGCTTGATCATTTCCGTCAAACAAATCAAAACAGCGTTCAAATCCAACAAGCTCATTAGGTTCGTAACCATCAAGCATAAACACAAATTCAGACTTATTTGGATTTTCTGGATCGGTCGTTATCCAAATCGGATTGAAGTTAGAATATTTATCTTCTTTTGAGCCATGTGGTAGCCAAGAATAATTATCATAAGTCCAAAGCAAATCATCCAAGTCTGATAAAATACTATCACTGCCAAGCCGCACTAGGCCTCTTTTACCCGATTCTAATGTCAGATTAAGAAGTTTTGGGAGTGCTATCTCTACGCTGGTTTTTGTTAATTGATAAAATCCTATATTCATTAAAAATTACAATATTCCGACGTAAAACCCTGATTAACCCTCATAATAATTTTCAACTAATTTATCTAATAGTCTAACACCGAATGCAGTCCCTCCTTTAGGAATGGTAGGTTTATCTGATTTGGACCAGGTTACCCCAGCAATATCCAGATGGGCCCAAGGTGTCTTTCCCACAAACCGATGTAAAAATTGAGCTGCAGTAATACTGCCCGCACCTCTTCCCCCAATATTCTGCATATCTGCGACTTGAGAGTCTATCATCTTATCATAATCATCACTGATTGGAAGACGCCATAGACGTTCTTCAACGTCCAAGCCTGCCTGAGTTAAACGATCTGATAATTGATCGTTATTAGAGAAAAGCCCGGCATGATGACTGCCTAAAGAAACAATAATCGCTCCGGTTAATGTTGCCAAATTAACCATAAATTTGGGCTTAAACTTATCATTCGTGTAATAAAGCGCATCTGCTAAAACCAAACGTCCTTCTGCATCGGTATTTAAAACTTCAATCGTCTGACCTGACATTGAAGTTACAATATCTCCAGGTCGTTGCGCATTCCCATCTGGCATATTTTCTACTAACCCCACAACTCCCACAGCATTAACATTAGCCTTGCGGCCAGCGAGAGCCTTCATCAAACCAATTACAACAGCAGAGCCCCCCATATCCCATTTCATATCTTCCATGCCCGCAGAAGGTTTTATTGAGATGCCACCTGTGTCAAACGTAACACCCTTTCCAACAAATGCTATTGGCTGTGAAGATTTAGATTTTGATTTGGAACCGCCATTCCATTGCATGACTACTAATTTGGACTCGCGGATACTACCCTGTCCAACACCCAGCAATGCTCCCATTCCCATCTTACGCATTTGAGATTCGCCTAATATCTGCACCTTAATCCCCAATTTTTCTAGGGTCTTTGCTTCTTTGGCTAATGTCTCGGGATACAAAATATTTGGTGGCTCCGATACAAGGTCGCGAGTAAAGAATACACCATCAGCAATCTTCGAGAGTTTATCAAAGACTTTTCGAGCACTTGCAAAATTATCACAGGTTATTTTTACTGCCTTAATTGCGACTTTTTGATCTGCCTTTATTTGTGTTTTATACTTGTTAAAAGAGTAGGAACGCAATTTTGCGCCGTAACCGATTTCTGCAGCCATCTCATTTGATTTCATTTTTGACCCAGCAACGGTATCTAACACTATACTAACAGCTCCGTTTTTGCCTTGTTTGGTCGCCGCATAAATCCTTCCACCAAGATTCTGCATTTCAATATTAGTAATATCGGTGGGTTTACCGAGGCCCACGATCATAATGAGATCTAACTTCGTTCGCTCAGGAGCTACAATATTCAAGGTTTGAGCTTTTTTACCTTCGAATCTACTCGCGCCAATTGCTCGAGAGAGAGCGCCACCAGTTTTAACATCTAATGTTTTAGCAGAAGAAGATAATTTATTTCCCACATTGACGGTAACAACGACAATACCCTTAGAGGGGATTTCTGGTTTCGCAAAAGTAATTTTCATTAGAACCTCTTTATGGTGATTTCTATATTATCTAATTAAGTTACAAAGTTTGAGAAATAAAGACTTAGTTTACAAAAATCGTAAATTAGCTATCATTAAAATTTTTTTTTTCATTTTGCCCTTTGTTTTTGTAATCGCCTGATATTAAAAATAACACACCTGGTAATGAAAAACATAAGTTAGCTAGCCCAAACGAAATAGAGAGTATAAAGGCATCACCACCAGAAATACCTACAAGTCCAAATGCTCCAATCATTGCGCCCTCGCGTACCCCCCAACCCCCGATAGAGATCGGTATAGTCAAGATAAGAACAACGGGTGGAACCAACACTAGACAGTGCACGACAGTTACTTCTATGGACAAAGATTTGGCACAAAAGTATACCATTAAAGAAATCAGGATATTACCTGTTATTCCCAGTACGATAGAAAAAATTGAAAAACGTAAACTTGAGAAAAATATTCGTGTATCGAGTGCTATATTGGCCAAACCTTTTATAATCTTCCAATCACCCATTACCCGCGGCAATCTATCAAGCCATGTTAAGCAGTATATCCCTATTATAGCTCCAACTGCCAATGTTGGAAAAATAAATTGAAGCGGGGTGTCCTTAACTGTTGACATTAAAAAAGGTTGCGTAATCAAAACTAGTAATATGAGACCCAAAAGAGTAATAATGCGCTCTAACATTACACCATTAATTGATTCCCTTAGACCAATACCTGACTTTCGCGTTAAAAAAATTTTAAACGCATCACCCCCAATCGCAGATGGCAACGCTTGATTTAAAAAGAATGAAATATATAAAATTTTGAGAGTGGCTACAAATCCCATAGTTCCACCAATCGCAGACATAACAGTTCGCCACCGAACCGTGTTATTTAGTAACAGTATGACAAACACTATGAGAGCAAAAAATAAATAAAAATATTTAATCTCTTCAAGGCGTATAATTGAGAAATTGAAATCTATGCTAAGACTTAACAGCCATATCAACAATGAAGAGACGAGAATCTTCAATATTAAAAATAGGCTTTTTTTTTGCATGCAAATCGTTTAGCACGGTATTGATGATTTAGCCAAATTAATTGTTAATGTACCAAGGTCGAAGACTGAACTAATAAGAATTTTAATAAAAATATTCTACAACCGAATGAAAAAAGATGAGCATCAGGAACCAATCAGATCATAATTCTTTGCGCCAGTCACTTTTTTGGATAACAGGTGCTCTTATTTCCTTTTTGACCATGGCAATAGCTGCAAGAGAGTTATCTGATACACTTAGCCCCTTTGTAATAGTCTTTTTTAGAACACTTGTTGGTTTTTTAATAATTTCCGCATGTATTACATTTTATGGCGTTAAACACATTTCGACAGATCAAATTTCATTTCATTTTCTGAGAAACAGTATCCATTATTTAGGGGTTGTAGCATGGATAACGGGAGTTGGCCTCATACCCCTAGCACAGGTTTTTGCTCTCGAGTTTAGCGTTCCAATTTGGGTTGCTATCTTGGCTGTTATTTTTTTAAAGGAAAAAATGACAATCGGAAAATTAATTGCCATTACACTCGGGTTTATTGGTGTTTTAATTATTTTACAACCTGGAATCATAGAAATTGAATACGGCTCGATAGTCGTTTTATTTGCTGCCTTTTGCTTTAGTATAGTTCATGTATGCACAAAATTTTTATCAAAAAAAGATAACGCATCAATAATCTTATTTGTAATGTTCTCTATGCAATTACCCGTCAGTATAATTTTTGCCTATGTATTCTGGACACCACCATCTTGGGAGGACCTACCTTGGTTAATATTTGTCGGTGTCACAGCGTTGAGTGGCCACTACACTTTAACTCGTGCGCTTATGCTTGCTGATGCGACGGTCATTCTTCCAATTGACTTTCTTCGGATGCCACTAATCGCTATTTTGGGGTATTTTTTATATTCAGAACCGTTTTCGGTATATATATTTATCGGTGCTATATTAATTTTTGGTGGAAATTACTTTAATATTTATATGGAACAACGGAATAGTGAAAAACTGAAGTAAGAGAGTTCTTAGATGCAAACTTTGACTAATTGAAACACAACGTTGCAAACAGACTAGGAGAAAGAATATGACACTTAATATCAGGAGAATTGTTACATCACATGCCTCAGACGGTAAGGCTATTGTTGGTGTAGACAAAATTACCAATAATGTTCAACAGCTCAGATCAGGAAACTTTGAAACGTTACTTTGGGTAACCGATGAAACACCAGCCGATATAAATGGCGAAGATCCTACCGAGGTGCCCAGAGACATAGAGCCTCCAGAAACTGGTTCAATCTTCCGAATTTTAGAATTAATTCCAGGCAAAGAAGCCTACATGCATCGCACGAATACTATTGATTATGCAATTTGCATGTCCGGCAAGTGTGAAATGTTGCTTGATGAGGGAAACAAAGTTTCTTTCAACGCTGGAGATGTGATGGTCCAACGCGCAACGATGCATGGATGGGCAAACCCCTTCTCTGAGCCATGTCAAATAGCTTTTATTCTAATTGGCTCCAATGAGCCTAAAAACCATTGGCACAAGGATGATGCGAAAGTTAATAAGTAGTAATATTATAAGGTTTCACAATGCTACCCGAACTGACCAACAAAAGTATACAAACCTTAATTCTCTTAGCTGAAACAGCAGGAAAAGAAATACTTAAGATTTATCACACCACCTTTGAAACTAGAATTAAGAACGATAATTCTCCAGTAACTATAGCCGATGACGTGGCTGAAAAAATTATATTATTGGGTTTATCTAATTTTTCACCTCATCTCCCTGTAGTAAGTGAGGAGGCTTATAGTAAAGGCCATCGACCCAATATAAGTAAGGGTATTTTTTGGCTTGTAGATGCACTCGACGGAACAAAAGAGTTTATAAATAAACGTGATGAATTTACAGTCAACATTGCGCTGATCAATGATAAAAAACCAGTGTTCGGAATAGTTTATGCCCCGGCTCTTGGTATATTATATCATGGTGGAGAAATTGGGGCGTTCAAGAGAGATGCACAAGGTTATGAAAAAAAAATTTATGTCCGAACTCCAAAAAAGAATGGTATAACCGTCGTGAAAAGCAGATCTCACAGAGGGAATGAAGACACAATCATAAAGAATTATAAAATAAACAATACCATATACACCGGGAGTTCAATAAAATTATGCATGATAGCAGAAGGTTCTGCTGATTTATATCCTCGTATCACACCAACGTCCGAATGGGATATCGCGGCAGGCCACGCAATACTAATAGCTGCTGGAGGGAAATTAACTCAAATCGATGGAACACCCTTTCTTTATGGTAAAGAAAATATAATTAATCCAAAATTCATTGCGCGAGGTCGAGAGCCGATAAGATCATGATTACTAAAATCTTGGAAGATAACTTGGATAGCATATCGCTAGCAGCAACTGCCTTGATCGCCGGTAGACTCGTTGCATTCCCAACCGAAACTGTATACGGCTTAGGAGCAAATGCGACCAAGGACGACGCGGTCGCTAGTATATTTAAAGCAAAGTCTCGGCCCTCATTTAATCCTCTTATAATTCATTTTAAAAATATTTTGGATGTGAAAAAGGAAGTATCTTGGAACGACACAGCCGAGTTATTGGCAAAAACTTTTTGGCCGGGGCCAATAACATTAATTCTAAACCGAAAAATAACTAGTCAGATTTCTCTATTGGCGTCGGCTGGCTTAGAAACTATTGCTGTAAGAATTCCACGGCATCGTATCGCGCAGACTTTAATTGAGAAATCTGGCTTTCCTATAGCAGCACCTAGTGCAAATGAATCCGGCATGCTAAGCCCCACCAATGCGCAACATGTTATGAAATCACTTCATAATAGGGTTGCATATATCATTGATGGTCAAGCCACTGAGATCGGCCTTGAATCGACTGTAATAGATCTGTCTCGCGAAGCTCCAGCTATATTGAGGCCAGGATACATAACCAAGGAACAAATTGAAAAAACTATCAAGCATTCAGTTATTGAAAATCTTGACGCCGTTAGCGATGCTAAAATTATATCACCCGGAATGATAACCAAACATTACTCGCCAAATACTCCACTTCGTATCAACGCAACAAAATTTATAGAAAATGAGAGAGTTATAGGGTTTGGGCCAAAAGCTCCTTCCAAATCAATGAATTTGAGTTATTCATCAAATCTGGACGAGGCTGCGAGCAATTTGTTCAAGTTCCTGCATGAACTTGACCATACAAACACACAATCAATTGCAGTTATGCCAATCCCAGAGGCCGGCCTTGGTATAGCGATCAATGATAGACTGCGGCGAGCATCTTCAAAGGATTAAATTAATATGAAATCTATTACTAAATTCCATAATGAAATTATTAAGATTGTTGGGCCAGATTTTATTTTGACCAATCCAAATGATATTTTGCCGTATTTACACGAAGAAAGAGGTTTGAAAAAAAGCAATGCAGATATTGTAGTTAGACCAGAATCATCTGAAGAGTTGGCAAAACTTGTCAAATTATGTTCAAACAATAAGATTCCAATTGTGCCTGTTGGCGGTCTTACTGGCCTTGTTGGAGCCACTGTGGCATCTGGCGGTATAATTGTAACGACTGACCGAATGAATAAAATATTAAACATTGACCAACTTAATAAGACAATGACCGTCGAAGCAGGCTGTATTTTAGCAGATATACAAAAAGAAGCGATTAAACATGATTGCCTATTTCCTCTTAGCCTTGGTGCTGAAGGAAGTTGTCGAATAGGAGGCAATTTAGCAACTAATGCAGGTGGAGTTGGGGTTTTACGTTATGGAAATACCAGAGATTTAGTATTAGGTCTTGAGGTTATAATGCCAAATGGAGACATATGGGATGGCCTTAAAGCACTAAGAAAAGATAATACTGGTTATGATTTAAAAAATTTATTGATTGGTTCTGAAGGTACATTAGGGATTATTACAAAAGCAGTCTTAAAATTATTTCCTTCGCCTAAAACTACTGTTACCGTTTTTATAGCTTTAAACGAATTAACCAAAGTATTAGAGCTTTTCGAGGGTGTGCTAAAAAGATTTGGCCAAAACGTGAGCGCATTTGAATTAATTTCCAGGATTGGATTAGATATGGAATTAAAGCATCTAAACGGAATGCATGATCCATTTCAGCAAGTTTACCCATATTATACTCTAATTGAATTAACCACTTCATTTGAAGACGCTGATTTGAGAGTGGCCTTTGAGAGCCTGTTAGAAAGGTTTTTAGAAAATCAGACAATAATGGATGCTGTTTTTGCTGAGAATGAGCGACAACATTCAAGCCTTTGGCGAATTCGCGAAGAACTTCCCGCGGCTCAATCACGTGAAGGAGGTAGTATTAAGCACGATATCTCCGTGCCAGTATCTAAAACTGTAGATTTCATTACTGAGGCTTCTAAGAGGGTTAAAGAACTACTTCCAGGTATTAGGCCCTGTCCTTTTGGGCATATTGGTGACGGAAACATTCATTATAATTTAACACAACCTCGGGACATTAGTAAAAATGAATTCATGTCTTACTCTTCTGATCTTAACAGAGTCGTTCATGATCTTGTAACAGAGATGGATGGAAGTATAAGTGCTGAACATGGAATAGGACTCATAAAGAAATCTGAACTAAACCATTATGCTTCTCCAGTAAAAATGAAAATTATGCGTTCCATCAAAGCTGCATTAGATCCTGATAACATTATGAACCCAGGCAAAATAGTTTAATGGTAATTATAAAAAAGATTAAAATAGTTAATTTTCATAACAGAATGTATCTTAACTTTACAGACAGTAAAGAGTAAGAATCAAATCTAACCGTTTGCTCGAATTTTTGTAATTAGTTAATAATTCGAAAACGCATTAATCGAAAGAAGGTCGGTTACAATGAAGAGTATAAACAAATATATAATTCGACAACTGCTAATATCATCGCTGGTTATTGGATTTGTTATGACTGGTGTAATTTGGTTATTTATAGCTGTGAGGGCAATAGAACATATTGTAAACCGGGGTGTATCAGTAAATCTGTTTTTATATTTAAGCATGCTTCAGGTGCCAAACTTCTTAGTCCATATCATCCCCTTTTCGATGTTTATAGCAACAATTTTTGTTTACAGCCGACTAAATTCAGACCGTGAGATAATTGTACTTCGCGCAGCAGGCTTGAGCCCGATTTCATTAGCCAAACCAGCTTTAATAGTTTGTTTCTTCGCTGTTTTATTTGGGTGTTTCCTAACTTTATATGCAACACCAAAATCCT
>JADHRD010000106.1 GCA_016777585.1 Rhodospirillales bacterium
GTGCTATAATAATTCGTAATTTTGGAAAATCGTCAAGTATTCCCTCATAAATTATTGATGCCATTGCAAGGGCTTCTTCCAAGGGTTGACCTATAGAGTTCCATAGAAAATACTCTTTTAAACGTTCATTATGAGTAAAACCTCTAGGATGTATGTAAACAGGTAATTGTAATTCCTCGGCTTTTTGCCAAAATTTTTTAAATTTTTTAATTCCAATATCTTTAGACCTTACGTGGGAAGGTATTGTTATTCCCTTTAGCCCGATGCTGACTAAATAATCCATTTCTTTTAGGGTTAGTGTCTGGTTCTGAAGTGGAACTGCTCCGATACCGATGTAACGGGTTGGATACTGGGAGACAAACTCCGCGATACTATTGTTGCATTGCCTAACTACCTTCTGGGCGATTTCTGAATTAGTCCAATATGTTGGGGTAGGCAAATTCATTCCAATTACTTGAATGTCTATACCCATTGCATCCATATCTTTAAGTCTCAATTTTGGACTTAATAAAGCATCCTGGTGATATTTTGACTGTGTAAGGTGTCCAGCACGTGAAGCTTTGGGAACCCAGTGCTGCATTCCAGGTTTGTTGCCGCGTATTTTTATTTTTTTTGTTAATTTTAAGACCTCGGGTAATGCGACGTGTGTATGAATATCAATTTTTGGAAAGGATGATTTATTGGGCATATTCCCTCTTACTTAGTTTTTTCTTGAATTAAATGCATCGGCTAAAAGCTTATATGAAGCTTTTCGATCTTTTGGGTCATGGCAAATCGTTAAAATTAATAACTCTTCTACCTGATAATCATTAGCCATCTTGGATAAAATCCTAACACATTGATCAGGGTCTCCGTATAAGCTTTGTGGTCGATTGTATTCAATTAATTTTAAGTCTTGTTCTGTGTAGGGGTACGATCCTATTTCGTCATCTGATGGGTATGGGCCTCTCTCTCCCTTGGACCTTTTTAATAGCACTAAGTCCCTGCTTCTTGCTAATTGACGGGCTTCATGTTCCGTTTCTGCGCATGTTATGAAAACACAGAGGCTACTTCTAGACTTTTTATTGAAAGGCGAGTGCTGAAAATGTTTTATGTAGTTCTGAATGACACTTTGTCCTCCATTTGGCGCTATGAAATGAGCAAAAGTGAACGAGAGGCCAAATTGGGCAGCATATTGAGCGCTCTGACCGCTAGAGCCTAATAACCATAACTCTGGGATTGTCTCTGGTTTTGGTGATATTTTAATATTTTCAAAAAGTTCGGTTGAGGGCTTTGTTCCTCCAATAAATGATAACATGTCAGCTATTCTAGTCGGAAAATATTCTATACCAATTTCAGAACCATAACCTAAAGCCATGGCGGTTACTTGATCGCTTCCAGGGGCTCTTCCGATACCCAGGTCAATTCGTCCTGGAAATAGTGTCTCCAATGTATTAAATGTTTCCGCGACTTTTAAGGGGCTATAGTGACTAAGCATTACGCCACCAGAGCCTACTCGAATCTTTTTAGTAGTATTTGCAATTTGACCAATCAAAATCTCCGGAGTTGATCCGGCAAATGAGTCTGACGCATGATGCTCGGCCAGCCAATAGCGATGATAACCAGCTTTATCGCATATTTGAGCGAGTTCAATAGTTTCTGTTAAGGCGTCAGAAACTGTTCCATTTTCTCTAATAGGAGATTGGTCAAGTGCAGATAATTTTAAAGCGTTATTATTAATCATATAAATATATCATAGTGATAAGGAGGCTTAAATCCAGTTAAGTTTTCTAATTATTTACAGGTTTCAATTGAGAGGTTATCCTGTAAATCATGAGGCATACTAATGTTGGTTTGTTATATTTTAATAAGGCTAAGGCTTATTCAGGGGTAACCTTAATTAGCCCTTTGCATGGAAATGAAACTTACTTGATCGGAATGACTGGTGAGGTTCTTCATAAATGGATACACCCTTATAAACCGGGAAACTACGCTTATTTGTTACCAACAGGTAATCTTTTATGGGCCGGTGAAACTCCAAATGGACCGAGCCCAGGTGGAGGCAAAGGAGGGCTTCTGAGGGAGTATGACTGGGATGGAAATATAATATGGGAATACAAAGACGACAATCAGCACCACGATTTCCGACGGTTGCAAAATGGTAATACTATTTATATCGGTTGGGAGAGAATGCCTACCGAGGCTCAAAAACGGATGTTAGGAGCTGAGCCTTTTTCGGAATCTGATGGTGGGGTTACTTGGAGTGATTATTTGCGTGAGGTAAATCAAAAAGGCGAGACTGTTTGGGAGTGGCACGCTCACTCAGATTTGAAAATTGAGGATTATCCACTTCACATGATGAGTACACGAAAAGAATTTCTTCATTGCAATGCATGTCATGAATTAACTGATGGCAATTTAATGCTCAGTTTTCGCAAGAATAGTATGATTATTGTAATAGATAAGAAAACACGGAAGGTACTTAAGAAATGGCAAAATGATGATTGGGGTCAACAACATGATTGTCAGCGCCTAAAAAATGGTAACGTACTTATCTTTGCTAATGGTATTCATGTGCCAGGAGGTGTTTTTTCTTCTCGAGTTATTGAGTTTGACTGGAATACAGGAGTTGAGGTTTGGAGCTATTCTGGAGCGCCTCCATGGTCAATGTTTAGTCCAAACATAAGTGGCGCGCAGCGTCTTACCAATGGTAACACACTAATATGTGAGGGATTAAATGGTCGATTTTTAGAGGTAACAAAAACAGGAAACATTGTTTGGGAGTTTATTAGTCCCTGGTTTATTAATACCGACAAGGGGCCAAATAACTCTGTGTTTAGAGTATTTAGATATGATTCGTCATTTCCTCAAATTTCCAAACGAATAAAAAATCTGTGAAAACGCCAGAAATTATATTATGTTGGACTACCATTCTATTTATTTTATGAGCTTTTGTATTTGTTAAAGTTGTTTTACATCAAGATAGAAGTTATAAATTTTAAATGAAAATAAATTCTTTATTCATTTTTATTTTTCTTGGTTTATCATTTATAATTACAGGTTGCGGCAACCGTGAAGCTTATATTTATGATCCCGAGGAATTTAATCGAGAAAAGGCGGATTTTGGGCTAGAGCTAACTGATCGTGCTGAGGTTTCTATCTGTTATCATAAGGGTTCGATAACGCCGAAAATGTTGATTCAAATGGCAAAAGATGAGTGTCGTAAGTTTGGGAAAAAACCAAAATTCAAAAAAAATCAGGTATTAATGTGCTCGATATCTACCCCAGCTTCGATTAGCTTTGACTGTATTGATCCTTAAATCAAAAAATAATTCCTCAAATATATTATTACTTTTTAAACTAATTATAAGTCTAATATTAAATAATAATGCAATATGTTTTGTGAACGGAGTAAGCCAATGTGCAAAGTGTTATTGATTATAGCAAGTTTAATCCTGTCCGCCTGTGCTGGTAAGACCGATCTCACCAAGGGTCAAGTGATTGGAATCGTTGGAGGCGGGGTTATAGGAACCTACGTTGGCAATTATTTGGGCAGCGGCTCAGGAAATTTACTTTTTATGGTAGCTGGGGCATCCTTAGGAGGACTAACAGGGTATGCTTATGGCGATGAGTTGGTGCCATCTGATCGGGCTGAATTTAAGAAATCAGCAAAAGTTGCGATGGATAGAATGAAAGATGGAGAGGTTTACTCTTGGGTGAATAAAGATACGGGAATTGCAGGAACTATTAAGCCTACAAGAAGCTATTATGCTGAAAATGGTAAGTACTGCAGAGAGTTTTTGGCAACGATATCAACAATTAAAACGGTGGGTAAAGCGGATGGTTTGGCCTGTAAAATTGGCGCCAACGCGTGGTTTATTAATTCTCAGGTATAGGTTAAACGGAAGCAGATGTTTTATTAAATTTATCGTTGTTTAGAGTTTAGTTAGAGTAATTTGTTTTTAGAAGCTGTTCTGTTGACGAAATTCCTGATACTGGTAAACTTTCTTTAAATGTTTACTAGGATGGTTAGCCTTGGTTTTAGCTCCTCGAATTAGTAGCGATATGTTCGGTCTAAAGGGTGCATCTCATTTTGAAATAAATGGGAGTACTACGTCTACAAATGTTCCACCAATAAATGAATTAAAAGATATAAGGTCAGCGATCTACGATGGTGAGAGGGCTTTAATTTATAATTCCCCGAATCTAAGCTCTGATTCGTCCAAAGGATCTGGTTCGAGACCTGATGGCACACAATATGTTTCTTCAGATCAATTAGAATTATTTGTTAATAAAGATAGAGATCGCTCACTCAGCCTTCCTATGCTTAAAAATGATAATGAGGAATTTGCTTCCTCTTTTAGTGATAATGGGTCAAAACATGTCATGAACTATGAGGTAAATAATTCTCCAATATTTGCCCTTGTTACAAATATTTATGAAAATGTTGCTTCAATAATTGATGGATCTCGGGCGCAAAATGGGGAAAATATAAATATAAGCCTGTAATTGGTTTATTTTTTAAATTTTTAAAAAATCAACAATCAAATATCAAGAACTCTCTTTATAGTTATGCAGGTGTTCTGGTGTATCTATGTCAAAGAGCACAGCATTCTCGTCCATCGGAACCTCTGTAATTTGGTCAATATGCTGGTCTAAAATATTCTTGGCGCCCATATCACCATTTATCGATTGAATTTGTTTGAGATATTCATTGCTCCAAAGTATCGGGTTGCCACGTTTTCTGCCATGAATAGGAACACAAATTGAATTTCCTTCAATAGGATTAAACGCATCAATTAATTTATCTATATGCGTTGATCTAATCCTAGGCATATCTCCAAGACAAACAATTATTCCATCAGTATTTCTGGGAATAATATCGAGTGCCGCCTTTAGTGATGTGCTTAATCCTCGTTTATATTGGGGATTATGGATAAAATTTAGATCTAAACCCGCTAAAGCTGTTTTAACTTCTTCCGATTCATGGCCAGTTACAACGATAATATTGGATAACTTTGAATTCACTAGTTCTGTGGCAACAACCTCGATCATTGTTTTGCCATTTAGATCAGATAAAAGTTTATTTTGACTACCCATTCTGCGAGAAGCACCAGCCGCCAAAAGGATTCCTGTTATTTTATAATTATTTCCATTTAAATTTTGAGCCTTTTCTACGTTTCTTAAGTGTCCTCTCTCACTTATTTCTTTGAGAAGTCCACCGCCGCCCATAAGCATCACATCCTTTTTATCTAATTTAATATTCGCAAGTAGTCTCCATAAAATCCAATCAAATCCATTTAGTTTAGGCGAACGTGCACATCCAGGCATTCCGATAACTGGTATATTTTGAATTGTACCAAAAAAAAGTAAATTTCCCGGGTCTACTGGCATCCCAAAATGATCAACATTGCCGCCAGCTTTGACTAAAGATGACGGCAGTACGTCTTCTCTATCTACAACAGCAGAGGCGCCTAAAAGTAAAATAATATCACATCCATAACTTTCACACCGAGTAATTGAATTGATTACGTCTTGTTGTTCATGGTTACATATAATTTCGAGAATAATTTCACCACCAAGATGTTGTATTCGTGTATTAGTTGTTTCTCTCGTTTTCACTAGTATATTTTCTTTTGTATTGGGTAGTTTGGTAAGAATTAAACCGAATGACTTCTTCTGAAAGGGTAAAATTGAGATTATTTCATTGTTAAAAATATTTTCTATAACATTATCTAAAATGGAGTTTGGTACAGCAAATGGAATAATTTTTATTGTTGCTATTAATTGACCTTTATTAACCATCTGGTTGTTATTCAGGGTTGCTATCGTTATTGCTTCATTTATCAAATTTATTTGATCAAGTTTAGACTGATCAAGTACCAGCAAACCCTTGCTTTGCGCGATAAGGTTACATCTGCCAGTAAAGGCATTACCAATTTCAACTAATTTTGTTTTAAGAGCGGTTGCTATTAGTAATGCAGCTCTATCTTCACTAATGTCATTAGCTTCCAATCGAGCAACTGTAATTTTACTAATATCATGGTTTTTTAATAATTTCACATCTTGTTGAGTTAAAATTTGTCCTTTCTTAATGGTTGTATCTGATATTTTAGTTGTGTGCGCTAAAATTGTATCTACGGCATCATCAATTAAAACATCACCGAATATCATCAGATAGCACCGTGTTCAGTATATTTGACTGAAATTATTTCCGCCAAAATCGATACTGCTATTTCAGATGGGGATTTGGCACCTATATCAAGGCCTACCGGTGCATTTATTCTTGATAATTCTTCTTTGCTATAACCTTTATCGGTCAACCTTTCTATTCGTGCCGCATGTGTGCGACGACTACCTAAGGACCCTATATAAAAAGCTTTTGATTTAAGGGCAATTTCCAACGCAGGATCGTCAAGTTTTGGATCGTGAGTTAGAGTAACAACAGCACTTCGATTATCCGCATTGAACTTTAACATAGCGTCATCAGGCCATCCATCGTTAATATCGACATTGGGAAAACGCTCTTCTGTTGCAAATGAGCCTCGAGGATCGATTAGTAATACGTCAAAACCTGCCACTTTTGCCATAGGGATCAGTGCTTGAGATATGTGTACCGCACCAATTATTGCACATCTTAAGGGCTTATTGTAAACTTGAATAAATATCTCTTCTTCATTATCCATAATCAAACGGGGAATGTTGCTTTTGAATGCCATTTTTAAGTGGTTTGATAGATTGTCGCTGAGATCATCTATTGAATTGAGATTATTTTCGGAATAGTAAATTTTATTTTTTGTATTTAGGTTCGTGATTATAGCAAATGGCATTTCATCCATAATTCGCTGTAGAATTTTTATGTTATCAGAATTTTCAACTAATATTCGTATATCCCCGCCACAGGCAAGTCCCACCTCCCAAGCTTCATCATTAGTAACACCAAAACTAAGAATACGATTCTCACCATCTGATATTGTATTTAATGCTTCTCCAATCACTGCTCCTTCGATGCAACCGCCCGAGACCGAACCAACAAATGCTCCCTGGTCATTTATGACTAACTGGCTTCCGACAGGCCTGGGTGAAGACCCCCAAGTTCCAATGACTGTAGCAAATGCTACCTTTTTACCTTCATTGATCCAGTTTACAGCTTGTTCCAGTAGA
>JADHRD010000107.1 GCA_016777585.1 Rhodospirillales bacterium
AAAGTATACAATCTACGAGCCTGAGGATGATCTGCATATTTTGCTAACCAAGCCTTTAGTTCTTTATACTTGGTTCGATATTTGGTGGGGTGCAAATATCTTTGGGCCAAAACATGGCCCAAAAGGATTTTATTATCCAAAATTTTAATAATTTTATCTGCGGCCAACCAGTCCCCATTTTCTTGTAGATCAAAAATTACTCTGTATCGACTAGCGTCAGCCTCTGAGACAATTCCGGGTAGATTAGCCTCTTCTAGTAGTTTAATTGATTTAATTTTCTGGGGTTTGGATTCAGCGTCTACCGATTTGATTCCTAGCGCAGAAAGACAAAAAGCTACGCACAATCCAGCAATTAGAAACTTTAATATCTTAAACTTAAATAATGTAGACGCTAGAAGAGCCAAAAAAACTATTTCCCAATATTTAATTCACGCAGATAAAAAAATTCTCAAGAACTTAAGAGAAATTGCTTAAGCAATCAACAACTCAATTCAGTGGTTAATGATTAAGTGATGAGCGTTGTCTTACTTCTAATAAAGCCTGCCACAAACTCTTTTTATAAATAGGCGATTTAATAACATTGTTTGGATGATGCATTGGAATTGTGTCAAAGCCAGAACAGTCGGTTCTTTTTCCATATACATGCCATCTACCATTCATTTTAGTTATACTATCTTTCCGGTTAAGTAGAATCTGAGTCACTGGTCCGCCGAGTAATACTAATATTTGTGGGGAAATCAATTCAATGTGCCTCTGCGTAAACGGCAGACATGATGCAATTTCTTTCTGGGTGGGGTTTCGATCTCCAGGCGGCCTCCAAAAAAGTAAATTAGTTAAATAAGAATTTGTTCGATCTAATCCAATTGAACCAATAACCTTGTTAAAAAAATCGCCGTTAGCTCCCTGAAAAGGCAATCCTAGCCGATCATCATCGGCAGCTGGGACGTAGCCAATAAACATAATCTTTGAGCTAGAATTACCATCAGCAAAAACAATATTCGTGGCAGTTTTATTAAGAGGACAAAGGTTCGACTTTTCCAAGATTAATTTAAGTTCATCAACAGTGCTCGCTGATTTTGCTGCAGTAATAGCAGCCTGATTAACCCTCTCACTTGCAGAGTATTGGCTTGACGGTGGTTTAATTTGGGGTTTGTCCGGATCCCCTTCACCTGATTTAGCTGATGAGAAATCATTAGAAATTTTCTTGAACGCATTAAAATTGGCGTTTTCCCCGCCGTCATTCAGCGCTAGGTCATTTTTAAGGCCTGATACCGTTGGCACCGGTTTTTTAAAATGATTGGTAGGAGTGGCTTCAATACACTCATCAATTCCAGCTTCTAACTGCCACGAAAGAGCGTCAAGATCGGAAATTTCTTCATTCATACTAAGTTGGAACTCATATTAATTTTTTTAAAAGGTCTTAAGTTACGACTTATTAAATGGTAAAAAGATTGATATTAATGTAATACGATCATATGTATAAGTAAAAGAATTTATTAATTCTGGATGTAAGAATATGAGTGATGAGTTGCCGGTAGAACGTGAAAAAATGGATATGGATATTGTTATTGTGGGAGCCGGACCGGCTGGTTTGTCTGCAGCCATACAGTTGAAAAAGCTAAGCATAAAGCAAGATTGTGAAATTAGCGTTTGTGTTGTTGAAAAAGGATCTGAGGTTGGTGCGCATATTTTATCAGGAGCCGTCCTAGAGAGCCGAGCCCTAGATGAGTTAATTCCTGATTGGGAAAACAGAGAGGCTCCTCTTAATACCCCGGTAACCAGTGAAAAAATTCTATTTTTATCTGAGACCAAAGAGCGGAAAATTCCTTCTATTTTTTTGCCTCCGGCCATGCACAACAAGGGTAATTACATTATTAGTCTTGGAAACTTTTGCAGGTGGTTAGCAAACCAGGCTGAAGAATTAGGGGTTGAAATTTATCCAGGCTTTGCGGCGTCTGAAGTACTTTACAATAACGACGGTGCAGTGATTGGAATTGCGACAGGAGATATGGGAGTACAAGCTGATGGATCGGAGGGGCCTAATTTTGAGAGGGGTATGGAATTACATGCCAAGTATACTTTTTTCTCCGAGGGGTGTAGAGGACACCTCGGAAAACAATTAAAAAATAAATTCAACCTTGAAGACAATGTTCAGATCCAAACTTATGGTATTGGAATTAAAGAGCTGTGGGAAATTGATCCGGCAAAACATCACCCAGGTTTTGTTCTTCATACCGCTGGGTGGCCTCTGGATAATGATACTTATGGTGGATCTTTTAGTTACCATTTAGAGAATAATCAATTGGCCATTGGTTTCGTGGTCGGATTGGATTATCAAAACCCATACCTTAGTCCATATGAGGAGTTTCAGAAATTTAAGACTCATCCATCAATTAAACCAATGCTTGAAGGCGGAAAGCGGGTGGCTTATGGGGCGAGAGCGCTCAATGAGGGAGGCCACCAATGTTTGCCCAAACTTCATTTTCCTGGAGGATTACTTATTGGGTGCGATGCGGGCACTCTCAACATGCCAAAAATAAAGGGTACGCATACAGCGATGAAATCAGGAATGCTTGCTGCAGAAACAGCTTTTGATGCTATTCAAAATAATCGATCAAATGATGACCTTTCTGATTTTAACTTAAAGTTTAGAGGCTCTTGGGCAGGAAAAGAACTTTATGCAGCAAGAAACGTGCGGCCATCATTCAAATGGGGATTACTCGCTGGCACCATTTACACTGGATTTGACCAAATCTTTATGCGAGGCAAAGCTCCGTGGACACTCAAACACCATGACCCAGATCATCTTCAACTAAAAAAAGCTACAGATTGCACTCCTATTGATTATCCCAAACCAGACGGGAAAATTACATTTGATAAACTTACAAACGTTTCTTTCTCTGCGACCAACCATGAGGAGAATCAGCCCTGTCATCTTCAGCTTAAGGATAAATCCATTCCCACGAGTGTAAATTTGGCCCAATATGATGGGCCAGAGGCTCGATTTTGCCCCGCTGGTGTATATGAGTATGTAGAAGAACAAGAGGGGCCAAGACTACAAATTAATGCTCAAAATTGTGTGCATTGTAAAACTTGCGATATTAAAGATCCTAGTCAAAATATTGAGTGGGTTACCCCTGAGGGTGGCGGGGGGCCGAACTATCCCAACATGTAAATTAGAGATAAATTGTAACTCTAATTTATAACACAATTCCTAGGAAATTTAGATGCTCTGAGATGGACAGGAAAACCAACTAAAATGTTTAACCAAAGAAAAATAACTTTTAAATCTTTTTTTTCACCACCTGCACTGACAATAACTCTAGCATCTATAATTCTATTTGCGTGCGTTATTTTTCCAACAGGTATTAGTTTTTCCAAAAGCAAAGATTATAGTTCGAGTAGTGCTCAGTTTGGAAGTTATCTGGCAGGCCGGCATGCGCAATTTAACTCAGATCCTAATTTTGCTATTCATTATTATCTGTCCTCGCTAAAAACCAATCCGAAAAATTTGGAACTTCGCAAAAGAACTATTGCGTTAATGGTTTCAGAAGGCAGAATTAATGAGGCTTTGGTTCAAGCGAATTTTATATCGAAAGCCGGAACAGAAAATGTTGATTTCATAACGCTATTAAGCGCATTAAAAAATGCAAAGAACCAGAATTTTTTATCAGCAAAAAACAAAATTAAAGATCTTTCCAATAAAGGTTTAAATACTTTTCTACTTCCCATGCTCCAAGCTTGGGTTCTTGCTGGAGAAAAGAAATATGATGAAGGATTAAAGATACTTGATCGAGAGACAAACAACGATGGTCTAAAAACATTATTCTCCGTCCATGGGGCGCTTATTTGCGAGAGAGCCGGGCGGAATAAAGAAGCAATTAAACGTTATCAGTTAGCCCTTAAACTGCGAGAAAGTCCAAATCTTCGAGTTACTATTTTACTTGGGAATCTATACGAAAGAATGAGCAAATATGACAAAGCCACTGAACTTTACAACAAATTCAAGTCAGAACTGCCAAATACGACATTATTAGACGGCGCATACAAACGCATTAAAGCAAAGAGAAAGCCAGCCCCCCTTCATACATCGGCAAGAGATGGTGTGGCTGAAGCTTTGTTTAGTCTAGCATCAGCGATACAAACCCAGAATCCGTTTCAGACACTTATTTACGGGCGTCTCGCAAGTTACGTCCGTCCATCCTTATCCATTGCAAATCTTTTAGTGGCTGAGTCTCTCGAAGAAAATAATAGGCTCCTGGACGCGAACAAGGTTTATTCTCGAATTATAAAAGACCCCTATTATTCTTGGATTGTCAGATTAAGAATTGCTGACAATCTTGATCGTGTGGGAGAAACAAAAAAAGCAATCAAGGCTCTTGAAATAATGGCTCAAGAAAATAAACAGCGGGTCGATGCCCTCACAAACATGGGGAACATATTACAACGTCATAAAAAATACGAAGAATCATCTAAATCATATGAAGAAGCGAAAGAACGTATTCTTCAATTTAAAAAGCGTCATTGGTCGCTTCATTACTCCTTAGGAATCTCGTATGAGAGACAAAAAAAGTGGGCTTTAGCAGAGAAAAATTTCCTTATGGCGCTTGAATTGCAGCCTAACCAACCGAGTGTTCTAAACTACTTGGGATATTCCTGGGTGGATCAAGGTGTTAATCTAGTTAGGGCAGAGGCCATGATAAGAAATGCAGTAAAACAGCGTCCAAGGGACGGATATATTGTGGATAGCTTGGGGTGGGTTTTGTATAGACTTGGAAATCTTGAAGGCGCTGTCAAAGCTCTCGAGCGAGCCGTTCAAATCAGGCCAGAAGACCCGACCATCAATGACCACTTAGGCGATATTTATTGGGCTATCGGCCGGAAAAGAGAAGCAACTTTTCAGTGGAATCGGGCTTTAATCCTTGATCCGGAAGAGGATCAAATTACTAAAATTAAGAAAAAAATTTCTAGTGGTCTCCCTAAAAATTTGGATATAAAAAAGGCCAGGTAGTATATTGATACAACCCAAGATCGAGAAATTTTCAGTATTTGCGCCAGTAAAAATAAATCTATCATTACAGATTATAGGTCGACGTAACGACGGATTTCATTTACTCGAAAGTTTAATTGTTTTTGCAGACCAAGGTGATGGATTGACTGTATCCAGCGCTGATACTCTATCACTTACAATAAAAGGTCCTTTTGCTGGAAACCTCTCAACCGATAAAAATAATTTAGTCATGAAAGCTGCTGCTTTACTCGCAGACTTTCATAAAATTAGGCCAAAGGCGCATATTGAACTTAATAAAAATATTCCAATTGCCTCTGGACTAGGCGGCGGGTCAGCCGATGCTGCTGCAACTTTACATGCTCTAACAAAACTCTGGCGATTTCCAATCTCAGACCAAGACCTCAATAAGATCGCGGAACAAATTGGCTCTGATGTTCCAGTTTGCTTAAACCAAAAATCAGCTATTATGGAAGGCATTGGTGAGAGAGTGCACAGACTTGGTAATCTGCCTAAGTTTGGCGTATTACTAGTAAACTCAAATTTCCCCGTCTCAACGCAAGAAGTTTTTCAAAAATATGAGGCAAATTTCTCGGCACCTGGATCACTAAACCAAATCCCCAAAGATCGAGAGACCCTTCTTAAATTGTTGCTTGGTCTTCAAAATGATCTTACACAAGCCTCCATTAATACAGCCCCTGAAATCAAAAATGTTTTGTCTGTGTTGTCCGACCTAGATAATCAATTATTAGTTCGATTGACCGGCTCAGGAGGCACATGTTTTGCACTTTTCGAGAATACTAAAAATGCTCAGGAAGCTGCAGAAAAACTAAATAAGAAGTTTCCAGACTGGTGGATTAAGTCAGCAAGTATTCTCCCCTAAAAATAAAAAAATTAATTTTTAAAACGTAACTTACTTGCCTCTTTAACTGAAGTTGAGTAAGTTGCGATCCGCACGGTATGTGTTTTAGTAATTTATTAATATCACTGTTGGGGCGTAGCCAAGTGGCCTAAGGCACCGGCTTTTGATGCCGGCATTCGGAGGTTCGAATCCTCCCGCCCCAGCCACTCTCTTATCCGATAGCGTCCGATCAAATCCATTATTTCGTTGATAATAATGGGTTTTAACACTATATTTGCCCAATATTGTCCAGGATGCTCCATCCACATCCTCCAATATTGGGGGTATAAATGGGGGTACATCCCAACTATGGAATATATTGTACCCCCAAATGAAGCTAACCAATATTAAATGCAAGACCTCTAGTCCCGCTGATAAGCCTTATAAGCTTTCAGACGGCCAGGGCATGTTTTTAGATGTCCGGCCCAATGGTAGTAAGTATTGGCGCTTTAAATACCGTATAAACGGCAAGGAAAAACTTTTGGCGCTGGGGGTATTCCCCGAAACTACGTTAACCAAGGCCCGAGAAAAAAGGGCAGAAGCGCGGAAATTAATCAGTGACGGCATCGATCCATCGCAGCATCGAAAGAAAGAAAAAGCTTTAGCACTCGAAAACACCAAAAATACCTTTGAGGCTGTTGCTCGTGATTGGTATGAAAACCGTAAAAGTCGCTGGCGACCCCATTATGCCAAGGAAATCATCACTCGCCTTCAGAATGATATATTCCCTGCCATTGGTGATTTTCCCATCAAAGAAATTGAACCTCCACTTTTGCTACAAGTCATTCGTAAAATTGAAAATCGCGGGGCCCATGAACTAGCTAAACGGCAACTTCAAAAATGCGGCGAAATATTCCGCTATGCCATTGCGACGGGGAACGCCGACCGTGACCCGTCCGCAGATATAAGAGAAGCATTGAAACCGATTAAAAAAGGTCATTTTGCAGCTCTGGATATTAAAGAATTACCCGATTTCATCAAAGCCATTGAGAAGAATGATGCTCGTCTATATCAAAACACCAGGAACGCTTTGAAACTCATCATGTTAACGTTTGTGAGAACGAGCGAACTAATTAATGCAAGGTGGGAAGAAATCGATTTTGATGCAAAGGAATGGGTAATTCCAGCGGAACGAATGAAGATGGG
>JADHRD010000018.1 GCA_016777585.1 Rhodospirillales bacterium
AACCGCCGACTTACAACGGTGGAGGGCGCGCAGGGCCAGAATTTAGATACCCTTCATGCAATAGGGTTATCATTGGCTGCGGGTACTAATCGCTGGACTGCAATGGAAGGAGGGTTCCCTATTTTTTTTGAAGGACAGTGTGTTGGGGGTATAGGCGTAAGCGGAGGCGACTGGGAACAAGATCAAGTAATCGCAAAAGCGGCAGTTGATGCCATCGGCGCAGATTACAAAGCTTGAAAATATAATCAAATCTAAAACTACTAAAAAAGGGAGACGTAATATGAAAAAAATACATTACATTTTATTTGGTTCCTTATTGGCATTCACGGTATCAGCCAATCAGGCTCATGCTGAGTGGCCGGAAAAGTCCATTGAGTTTGTAATTCCATTTGGAGCTGGTGGCGGAGCTGACATAGAAGGCCGATTAATTGCCAAGGCTATGAGTAAAGAATTAGGCAAACCAGTGGTTCCTATAAATAAACCTGGTGGAGGAGGCGCAATTACCTACACGTACGTCAAAAACTCTAAGCCAGATGGATACACAATTGCTTGGAATTCAACTTCCATTCTAACCACTACAAACATTGGCAATGTACCTTTTGACTACACAGCTATGGATCATATTGGTCAAGTTGCGCAGCAACCCGTACCTTTCGTTGTGAGCAAGAACGCACGCTGGAACACCCTCAAAGAGTTTATGGATGAGTGTAAAGCAAAGCCAAACACACTAAAAATAGCTTTTGCTGGATTTGGAAGTGCAACTCACCTCGCTGGTGTAGCGATGTCACAAATGAATGGATGTAAGCCAATTATGCTACCTGTAAAGGCACCTGATCGTCGCAAGATGATTCTCAGTGGTGAAACTGATGCAGCAGTCGATATATTTTTCGTGCCTCTAAAATTAGTAAAGGCAGGAAAAATGAAAATGCTTGCACTCTCGAGTGGCGTTCGAAATGCGGCTGCTTCAACCGTACCCACAGCCAGAGAATTAGGAATGGATATGGATTTTGATCTATTTAGAGGTTTATCGGTTGCAAAAGGAACTCCAAAAGCCATCAAGGATAAACTTGAGACTGCTATGATAAATGCAGCAAATTCGAAAGCATTTAGTAGTCGAATGAAAAAACTGAAACTAACATTGGCGCCTATGGGCCAAAAAGAATTTGGAGCAAAACTTCAAAAAGCCAATGCAAATATTGTTAGTATTATGAAAATGGCTGGTTTGTATCAAGTTAAAGCCAAAAAATAATCATAATTCATTAGCCCCTAGTTTTTTTGGCTAGGGGCTAATACTCATCAATCTGCTTAATTTGTCTAAAGTATTAAGCGTCAGGTAATACGATCAATTGACGCCTTTTGATTAAAAAGATGAAATTGATATGCTAAATTCCATGAATAAGCGAAATCTTTTTGCCTCAATTATATTGATAATTCTATGCGGTTTTTATGCGTACTTTACAGCTAATCTTGAAACCAGAAATATTCAAAATACAACCCAACCATCTTTCTTTCCTTGGATAATTACAGTTTGTCTAGCAATCTTATCGTTTTCGCTTCTTTTACAATCGTTTTTATTAAAAAAAGGACAAATACTTAAAAAAGCAAGTGCTCCCCGCGGTTTGATAATTCTCGGATTTTTTCTTTCATTAGCGTATTTGGCACTACTTCCCTTAATAGGATTTCTTGGAGGAAATATTCTTTTTTTCGCTGGGCTCAGCCGAATATATGGCGAAAAAAATATTCTGAAAATTTGCCTCTTTTCAGTAATTATCTCAATTTTTATTTTCTATTTATTCAGAAATGTTTTCCAAATTCAGTTACCCATTGGTATTTTAGAGAGTGTTCTTTCATGAGCCCTGACGTTATTGATGGTTTTGCTCAAGCAAGCCAATTGTCCACTATCTTAAGCGTAGCTTTTGGATGTTTAATTGGCCTTATTGTCGGAATGATTCCAGGACTTACTATTTCTACGGGTATTATTATTGTTCTTCCCCTTACTTTTGTTTTAGAGCCAGATATATCAATCGCCTTGTTGCTAGGGCTTTACGTTAGTGGAATGACGGGTGGCAGTTTTTCGGCAATTTTATTAAATATTCCCGGGACCCCATCGGCTTCAGCAACAGCCATGGATGGTCACCCAATGGCAAAAAAAGGAGATGCAGGCCGGGCTTTAGGAATTGCAATAATTGCTAGTTTTTTTGGAGGACTAGCCAGCTTTTTATGTTTATTTTTTATAGCACCAGTCCTAGCGGATGTGGCCTTAAGGTTTAAATCACCTGATCTTTTTAGTTTAGTTTTCTTTGGATTAACGATTATATGCAGTTTTGCCGCCAAGTCATTAATCAAAGGGCTTCTATCTGCTGTGATTGGGCTCGTCATTGTTACTATTGGTCAAGACCCAATGATGGGAACTGCCAGGTTTACTTTTGATCAAGTAAATTTAATCTCGGGTATACATTTTCTAACCGCATTAATTGGGTTGTTTGCCATACCTCAATTGGTTGATAACCTGAGTGAGATAATTAAAGGTAAGACCGCTTCAGAAGCTGGTGCAAAAATTAAAAAAGTTATCCCGAATCTCCGTGATTTGAGACTTATGAAAATGCCAGTAGGGATTGGATCCTTTGTTGGTTCTTTTCTTGGCATACTTCCCGGGGCCGGGGGACCTATCGCTGCTTTCATTAGCTATGATTATTCACGAAAATTAAGTAAAACGCCGGATGAATTTGGCAAGGGTTCAACTGAAGGAATAGCCGCTCCAGAATCTGCCAACAATGCTGTGACAGGTGGAGCTCTAATACCAATGATGACACTTGGCATACCCGGCGACCCGGTGACTGCTATACTGATTGGCGCTCTTTTAATCCACGGGCTCGCACCAGGGCCATTGCTATTCATGGAAAATGGGGATTTTGCCTATGGTATAATATTTTCATTTTTTTGGGCTAACATCTTTAATATTTTAATCGCGCTCATAGGCCTTAGATTCTTGGTTAAAGTACTCGTAATTCCTAAAGCTATATTAATGCCAACCATAGCAATTTTGTGCGTGATTGGCAGTTATGCACTAAGAAATAATTTTTTTGATGTCTATGTTATGTTCGGATTTGGCTTGTTAGGGTTGGCTATGCGATGGCTTGATATGCCAATTGTTCCGTTATTATTAGCAATGGTGCTAGGTCGCCAACTTGAGGAGCACCTTCGGGTTTCGTTAATTAGCTCACAGAATGATATTACCATTTTCTTTACATCACCATTTAGTTTATTCTTCTTATGTCTCGCCGGCGTATCGATCTTTTGGTCTTTCTGGGCTGAGCGTCAGAATACAAAAAAATCACAAAAAAAGCTTATTTAGGAGATTATATTATGAGTTCTAAACCAATACGTGTCGCGTCACTTGGTCTTGGTTGGTGGTCAGATGTTTTAGCAGATGGCATCCTCAAGGCATCTGACATAGAGATTGCCACATGCTACACTCGATCATTAGACAAACGCCAGGCCTTCGCGGATAAATACAACTGTACATTTGCCGAAAGTTATGAAGACATCCTAAGAGACCCGAATATTGATGCCATTATTAATACCACACCAAACAATATACACCTTGAAACTACTCAGCAGGCGGCAGAAGCTGGTAAACACGTTTTTCTTGATAAGCCCATAGCCAATAGTGTTGGTGAGGGAATGGAAATTGCCAAAATTTGCCGAGAAGCAAATGTAAAATTATCAATTGGTTTCCAACGTAGGAGAGAAAATCACTTTCGTTGGGTGCATGAAGAAATAAAAGCTGGTCGTTTTGGAAAAATTGTTCAAGCAGAAGCAAACATAAGCCGCGATCGTCTTGGGCAATTTGAAGGTAACCATTGGCGTTATACAGCTGAAGGAATGCCAGGGGGTGTAATGCTCCAAATTGGCCCACACTATGTGGACGTTATGGAAATGCTCATGGGACCCATAATGGAAGTTTCAGGAATGCTATCTCAATTAGTGCTTCCGGGAGATAACCCAGACGTAGCTGGTCTAGTTATGAAACATGAAAATGGCGCGATTTCGACTTTAAATGCTGGCTATGCATCAGCAGGTGAAAATTATGTTATGAACATATATGGTAAAGAGGCATCTGCACTTTATTCTCTTCACACGGGCATGTTTCACGTTAAGCGCGGCGAAAAAACACCAATCAAAAAAGAATTTGAACAAAATGACACAATCATGGAACAGATGCAAGAGTTTGGAGACTGCATTCGTAGCGGTGATGAACCAGAAGTCGGCGGTGAATGGGCCTCTCGATCACTCGCTGTAATAAGAGCTGGAGTCAAATCAGCTCGAGAGAGAAGATATGTCTCAATTCAAGAAATTATGGATAGTGGGGAATAATAAAAATATCAAAATAATGTATTGTCTTACAACGAATTATTATTAATCATAAAAACATGAAAGAATTAAATAAAAGTGATCCTGGCATTTTATTTATGTCAAAACCTCTAAATGGACATCATGCTCTTATAACAGGTGGATCGCGAGGAATTGGTGCGTCAATATCAAATGCTCTAGCCGCATTAGGCGCGAGCATAACTATAATTTCAAGAGATATCGACAAACTTAAATTACAGGCTCGACACCTTGAGAAAAAATTTAAGTCTTCTGTGTTTTATACCAGTGCCGATATTACTGATGGGAATCAGATAAAAGACTCTTTTGCTAAGTCCGTCGCCTCAAATGGGCCAATTAATATACTAATCAATAATGCTGGTATTGGTAAAAGCATGCCATTCCATAAAATGAACTTAGAATTTTGGAATGAAACCATATCATTGAATTTAACATCAACATTTTTGTGCACGCAGCAGGTATACGAGACCATGCGTAAAGATGGATACGGTAGGATAGTAAACATTTCTTCGACCGTTGGTTTGCGAGGGTACCCTTACATTACAGCTTATTCGGCCTCTAAACACGCTTTAATGGGTTTAACAAAATCATTGGCTTTAGAGTGTGTCAGAAAAGGCATTACAGTAAATGCAATATGTCCGGGATATACAGAGACAGACCTAGTAACCAATGCTATAGATAATATTGTTCAGACTTCAGGGAAAGACGTCAACGAAGTAAAAACAGAGATTGAAAATATGAGCCCTATGGGAAGGCTTATCAAACCAGAGGAAGTCGCTGAGAGTACGGCTTGGTTATGTCTACCGTCATCTTCCTCAATTACTGGTCAGGCTATTGTCGTGGCGGGTGGAGCTCTAATGTAATGGAATTTAAAATTGTCTGACTCAACATACCTAACTTGGCCATTTTTTGACGATACTCATAGAAAATTTGCCGAGGAACTTACAGCTTGGGCAAAGGAAGAAATTGCTCCTCTTGAAAAAGACGATCATAGCACCTTAGAGGCTCTCGATAAATCATTTAAACATCTAATTAAGAAACTTGGTGAGTCTGGGTGGTTAAAATATACCATTCCCAAGACCTATGGTGGTGCTCTAGAAACCTTCGATGTGAGACATATGGCTTTAGCTCGGTCAATTCTTGCGTATCATTCTGGGCTTGCTGATTTTGGCTTTGCCATGCAAGGTTTAGGATCTGGTTCAATAACTTTATTTGGCTCTGACGATCTCAAGAAACAATATTTACCAGACGTTGGAACTGGAAAACGAACTGCTGCTTTTGCAATTTCAGAACCAGAATCTGGCTCAGACGTTGCTTCAATGACGACAACAGCCACGCTAGATGGCAATCATTATGTATTAAATGGCGTAAAAACATGGATTTCTAATGCTGGGATCGCGGATCAATATGTTCTATTTGCGCGAACAGGCGATGCGCCGGGCTCTAAAGGATTATCAGCTTTTGTAATAGAAGCGGATAACCCAGGTCTCAAAGTATCAGAAAGAATAAATGTTATTGCTCCTCACCCATTAGGAACCCTTACACTAACCGATTGCAGAGTTCCGACGAGTAATATGCTTGGACACTCTGGTGACGGATTTAAGGTCGCAATGACAACATTGGATATTTTCAGAACAACAGTTGGTGGCGCTGCATTAGGCTTTGCTCGGCGAGCCATGGATGAAGCGATTGATCGAGCTCAGTCAAGAGTAGCCTTCGGTAAAAAGATCGGTGATTTCCAAATTATCCAAACAAAAATTGGCGAAATGGCTTTAAAGATCGATGCATCTGCGTTGTTGGTGTTTCGCTCCGCTTGGGTCAAAGATACACAAGGTATTAGAGTAACTCGCGAAAGTTCAATGGCTAAACTATATTCAACTGAAAGCGCTCAAGAAGTGATTGATGAGGCTGTTCAAATCTTTGGAGGAATGGGTGTTGTTTCCGGTGTCACGGTAGAGCGATTATATCGCGAAATTAGGGCACTGAGGATATATGAAGGAACCAGTGAAATTCAGAAGCTTGTGATAGCAGCCCAAACAATGGCCAAGTAAAGTATAAACTAACTTTTACTTTATTGACTAAATTTCATCTGAATGAGTTTTGGGTTTATTGGCTAATAATAATTCTTTTTGACGCAAATTATGCACCTCAGCTTCTTTAAATGCCTGATCTTTGCCTCTAAGATATTGATTAGGCCAAACTTGCCCCCCCCAATTATAATGAGCTGCAGCATGAAGTGTAAAAAATGGGTTAGCTAGATGAGGCCTCGCTAAGGTAACGAGGTCTGCCCGACCAGCCGCAAGAATAGTATTTATTTGATCTGGCGTAGTAATATTACCAACTGCCATAGTCGGAATTCCACATTCGAGTCTAACTTGTTCGCTAAGATGTGTTTGGAACATCCTACCATATATTGGCTTTTGCTCGGATGATGTTTGCCCCGCAGAAACATGAATAATATCGGCGCCAGTATCATAAAATAGCTTTGCAATTATAACGGCCTCGGCACCAGTATTGCCCCGATCACCCACCCAATCTTCCGCAGAAATCCTAACAGATATAGGCTTTTCAGACGGCCAAACATCTCTAACCGCCGATAATACTTCTAGAGGGAAACGCATTCTATTCTCTAACGAACCACCATAATTATCAGTCCTAACATTACTTATCGGAGAAATAAAACTAGATAAAAGATATCCATGGGCGCCATGAAACTCAATCATATCAAAGCCAGCTTCAGCAGCCATTTGAGCCGAACGGACATAATCATCGCGCACCTTGTCCATATCGGATCGATCCATTTCTTTGGGTATTGCGCTCGTCGGAGAAAATGGAATCGAAGAAGGGGCTAATATTTGCCATTTACCATTTTTTAAAGGTGCTCCTCCATCTATCCAACCAATATTGCAGGATGCCTTCCTTCCGGCATGGCCTAATTGAACACATATTTTCGAATTCGTTTCATTATGAACAAAATCGACAATACGTCTCCAAGCCGGGACATGGTCAGAGTGATATAATCCTGTGCATTGATGGGATATTCGACCCTCTGGCGATACGTTTGTCATTTCCGTAATAACCAAACCGGCCCCACCCTTAGCAAAATTACCAAGATGAACAAGCTGCCAGTCTGTCGGCGTTCCATCTTTAGCAGAGTACTGGCACATTGGAGCGACCACTACACGGTTCTGAAGTGTTAGTTGGCCGACAGAAAATGGGGTAAACATGGGCGGAGGGGGATTATCTAGCGATATTTCAAAACCTTGATTTTTTCTCACCAAATCGGAATACCAATGGTTGATGTCTGCTCCATAAACTGGATCTCGCAGTTTTAAATTTTCGTAGGTTACGCCCTTATTACGGCTTAAAAAATTAAAAGCATATTGTTTTGGAGAAAGCACATTATAGCGACGAGCATTCTCATACCAACTTAGACTAACTAAGGCTGTCCGCTGTAACCTAGCGATTATGTCTTTGCGCTCTGTTTCATATTGCGTCAATGCCTCATGGATATTTCCATCGGTAAATCCAGATCGAACAACCGAGCCAGAGAGCGCAATTGCATCTTCCATGGCTATTTTTGTACCAGAACCGATGGAAAATTGAGCAGTATGCACTGCATCCCCTATCAAAACAATATTTTCGTGAGACCATTTTTCAGCCGATATTACTGGAAAATTTCTCCAAACCGACTTGTTGGATACAATGCGATGACCATCAAGTTCTTCTTTGAAGAGTTCTTCAAAATATGCGATCGTCTCATCTTCGCTTGCTTTATCCAAACCGGCATTTTGCCAAGTATCCTCATGAGTTTCCAGAATCCAAGTCGAAGCTGCCTTGCCAACACCTTGTCCATATTGATAGGCATGATTGTAAAACCATCCATGCTCGTTTTCTTTGAAAATAAACGTGAAAGCATCAAATTTCTGGGTAGTTCCTAGCCAAACAAACTTAGTCTTACGGATGTCAATACGAGGCTTTAGATGATTTTGAAGAGCATTTCTCACAAAGCTATTAACGCCATCAGCCGCTACTACTAAATCCGCAGCCCTAACTTCTGAAAGATCTGTAATTACACTCTCGTATTTAATCTCCACACCTAGCTCAACGCAGCGCTCTCGAAAAATATTTAATAATGTCATTCTGGCCATGCCGGCAAAGCCATGCCCCCCCGACCGAATAACCTCACCACGATAGCGCACTTCAATATGGTCCCAGTAAGCGAATTGACTTTTAATAGCTTTATAAGTTACAGGATCTTGACCCATAAAATTCTCTAATGTTTCATCAGAAAAAACAACGCCAAATCCAAAAGTATCATCAGTTTTATTTTGTTCAAATACGGTAATATTATGCCCAGAATTTTGTAATTTCATCAATATTGCAAAATATAAACCTCCAGGCCCTCCACCCACTATATTAATTTTTAAATTTTTTGCCACTTGGTGATCCCATTTTAAAATTCACAGGGTTTTATCTTCCTGAAATTACTAATATAAATAATAAATTTTTTTAACCTTATACTTTAGCCTTTAGCTTATTTAAACGGTTTCAAACATGCAAGATCAAGTTACACTCTTTCACAATCCAAGATGCAGCAAATCTAGGGCTGCTTTACAAATAGTCAAAAAACTGGGGATAGAACCAATCATAATAGAATACCTTAAAAATCCACCTACATCTGAAAAGATAAAAGAAATTGTAAATAAACTGGGCGTTAATCCACGAGATATAATACGCACCAAAGAACCAGCCTATTTAGAAAAAAATTTGAATAATCAAAACTTAACCAATGAAGAACTGATAAACTCTATCGCTGAAAGGCCTATAATTCTGGTTGGAGAAAAGGCAGCTATCGGACGGCCACCGGAGTTAATCCTAGAAATTTTATAGCTTTTATAAATAACGCAATATTTTAAATCTAGTCTTTGGGTCTATAATTTTCTATTCCAATCGTCTCTAAAAACAGTTGAGTTTTTATCAACATTTTAGAGTTCTTAGGCTGAGCTTACTACCAAAGAGGGGTATGAATACATCGCAGTTTTCAAGAGTATTAGGCTAAGTTAAACCATATTATTCTTATAGTTTCAGTCACTTTCTCAAATCTTTTGGCATGGAGCATTTTCTTATAGATCCGATTATTTTTCGTATGTTTACACATAATACAAAACGTCGCGTTATAATGACGTATTTCCATCGACTGTTACACGGTATCACATATTACATACAATTAATCAGGTGGATTAGGCAGTTCTAGTGTGTAATTTTCTGAATTGTTAGTTATCTCGGCATGACTTATCAACTTGGCCATTAATTCCATTGAAGTATCAATTACCCATCGAAGTTCTTTTTCACCATATTGATTATTTACCGCTACTACCTCTGGCAGAATATGCTCCTGAAGAAAACCAGAGAATCCTGCCAAAGCCCGCGCCATTATTCTGATACTATTTGCTTCAATAACCAAATCTTCGTTCTGATCCAATTTATCTGCTAATTTATTTAACTCTGATGTTGTGCTTTTAAATTCAGAGCCAGTTTTATCTAATTTCTGTGCAATAAAACGAAGATGCTTTATATAAAATTTATAATTTGCCATAGATCGTTTCTCAAAGTTTAGAATATCTGTATAATCCATAATCATGAACAATAAAATAATAAAAAAAAACGTATCAATTTTAGTTGATGCCGATGCCTGTCCAGTAAAAAAAGAAATCATTAAAGTTTCAGAGAGATACAATCTAGAAGTAATTTTTATAAGTAATGGTGGTATTAGGCCATATCCGTCTCCCTTAGTAAAAATAGTTATTGTTACTGAGGAGCCAGATGCTGCAGACACGTGGATAGTAAATAATTTGGTTGCAAGGGATGTTGTAATAACAAACGATATACTTTTAGCGGCAGAGTGTGTAAAGTTGGGCGCAAAAGTTATAAAAACAAATGGTCAAACTATAGATCAAGACACAATTGGCATAGCAGTAGCTTCACGAAACCTCGCTCAAAGCCTTCGCGAAACGGGCGAAATTAGGGGTTATAACGCACCCTATTCACCTCGTGACCGTTCACAATTTTTACGAACTCTAGATTTAACAATTCAGAAATCTATTTAAGACAATAATTAGAGTTTATAAAATGAAACTATAGATTAGTTTAAAAAAATTGAGGCGACGAAATCAATGAAAAAGATAACAGGTGAGTGTTTATGTGGTTTAATTAAATATGAAATAACTGGAAGACCCTTTAGAGTGGCTAACTGCCATTGTGATGATTGCAGAAAAGTGACGGGTTCAGCGTTTGCCACAAATATCTTTTATAAAGAAAATGAGGTGAACGTTACAAGTGGAGAATTAAAACTATTCGAGCACAAGTCAGATAGTGGTAGTTTGATGACGAAACGATTTTGTCCCAACTGTGGTTCGCAAATTTTTGCTGAAAATTCAAATCGGCCCGGAGTTATATCAGTGAAAGTAGGAAGCATCGATAATGCTAATTTCGTTAAACCGGACGTAAATTTATATACCGCTAACGCACTTAACTTTATCACGATTGATAAAAGCACCGAGAATTTCGAAAAAATGGCGCCCATCAAATAGTGTATTCTAATAGACAATAATGATAGTCTGAGATTAAACATTAGTTGAAAGGGTTTTTGACTTTATAAGTCTATTTTGCATTTATGGAATGATTGGATCTTTAGCAAAAAGAATAGTCTGATTTCATTAACTCATAAAAATAAAATTAAAACGTAATAAATGCCATCTTACTCAAACATAAATAGTCATTGCCTAATCAAACAGTAAACTCTAATTGCCACCATCTGTTTTAGAGCCTAAAAGTTCATCTACAACCATTTGAGCTTTAACACTGCCAGTTTCGTTACCTGAACTGTCCTTGGTAGCTTCAACTATCCAATCCTTTATAGCCGTGCTTTCTACTGAAGTTTTTTTAAGAACTTCTGTTAAAATACCTTCAATCGCAATTATATGGGCTGCAATATCATCCAATTGATTAAAGTGCCCATCCACACCATCTTTAATATTGATAAGGTCATCTTTAAGTTTACTTATATTTTCTTCGACTAATTTTATTTCATCAAACACGTGTAATACTCCTGCACCAAGTGATTATCATTATTATACACTCATAAATTAGTATTGTCACCGTCCGATCCATATCAAAATATTATCATACTAACAAAATACTTTTATTGTCTTTTTGTTGGTATAAGGCTAAAAATCAAAATGGCCCTGCGATTTAGTTTCAGGCCACCAAAATTTAGGATTTATAGAGTAAAACTAATTAGAATAAAAAAACTTTTCAATGTTCTTAGATAATAATTAATTGGTCATCCGAATATTTTAACCAAAAGAGCGAGCGCATGCATGACTTAATTCAATGGCTACCGGTGATAATACTGTTTTTTATCATAGCAACCTTTGCAGCGCTATTTATTGGAATTATGGGGATGGTGACCGAAAAAAAAGCCAACCCAATGTTCCGAAATAAAATGATGCGTTTACGTATTATTTTGCAAGCGATTGTAGTCATATTATTTTTGATTATGATTTTCTATTCGAACTTTCAATTTTCTTCCTAGGATAAGGCAAATCATGGTAAAATTAGATAAAATTTATACTCGTGGCGGTGATGCAGGAGAAACTTCTCTTGGAGACGGTTCCCGTATCTTAAAATATGATGTGCGCGTAGAGGCATATGGTACTGTGGATGAAATTAATGCGCACCTTGGTGTTGCGCGTCTTTATTGTGAAGGTGAAACGGATGCGATGATTGGACGTATACAGAATGATTTATTTGATCTTGGAGCGGACCTATGCAGGCCAATGGCAGAGAAAAATAACAAGGATTTAAGAATAGCACAAAGCCAAATTGATAGGCTAGAAAATGAAATTGACGTCATTAACGATGAGTTATCCCCATTAACGTCTTTTATACTGCCAGGGGGATCAAGCTGTGCTGCGCACCTCCACGTGGCAAGAACTGTTACTCGGCGTGCAGAGCGTATGACAGTAAAATTGGCAAACAATGACGGTGAAAATTCAAAAATAAACAAATTGGCTTCAATATATTTGAATCGGTTATCCGACCATTTGTTTGTTTTATCGCGAAAAGTCAACGATAATGGTCGAATAGATGTTTTATGGGTACCAGGGAAGAACCGTTAATTTTTCTAACATTTTTTTCTTAAAAGCCTAACCGCAGTTTTTTTTGCTGTGTTGTTGACAGATAGGGAACCAAGTTATTAAGGTGCAAAATTAACAAAATTACTTACTTTTCTAGTGATTTAAAAAAAATTAATGGGATATCCAATGAAGATAATAGTAGCAGTAAAAAGGGTCGTGGATTACAATGTAAAAATTCGAGTCAAATCCGATAATACTGGAATAGAAACTGCAAATATTAAAATGTCGATGAATCCATTCGATGAAATAGCAGTTGAAGAGGGCGTTCGTCTTCGAGAGAGCGGACTGGCTGAGGAATTAGTGGTTGTGTCAATTGGCCACAAACAATCGCAAGAAACAATACGGACCGCTCTTGCGATGGGTGCAGATAGGGGTATCCATATTCAAACAGATGAAGAAATTGAACCTTTATCAATAGCGAAGTTGTTAAAGGAGATCGCAGAGAAAGAAAAACCAGATTTATTTATTTTAGGAAAACAAGCCATCGATGATGATAGCAATCAAACTGGGCAAATGTTAGCTGCGTTACTTGGATGGTCACAAGGCACGTTCGCTTCTAAACTAACATTAGATACCAGTAATGCGAATGTAATAAGAGAAATAGATGGAGGATTAGAAACTATTAAACTCAACCTACCAGCTATCATTACAACAGACCTGCGTCTTAACACTCCAAGATATGCGTCATTACCTAATATAATGAAAGCGAAGAAAAAAATAATAGAAGAACTAGTTCCATCTGATCTAAATGTCGATATTTCTCATCGTATAAATACACTCAAGGTGGTAGAACCCTCATCTAGAGAAGCTGGGGTAATCGTTAAGGACATAGTTGAATTAGTTGATAAACTTAAGAATGAAGCAAAAGTAATCTGAGAAGGACACAAAATGTCAATTTTAGTTATAGCCGAGCATGACGGTTCAGCTCTAAAGGGATCAACCCTAAATACTATTACTGCAGCAGCTGAGTTAGGAGATGTTACAGTATTAATTGCAGGGGGTAATTGCGATACAGTGGCTAGTCAAGCCGCAAAATTAGCAGCTACGAATAAGATTCTCGTAGCAGAAGACGAGATATACTCAACACCACTAGCTGAGACTTTCACACCACTTATACTGAGTATTGCCCGAGATTTTTCGCATATATTAGGCCCTGCATCTACTTTTGGGAAAAATATTCTTCCCCGTGTTTCTGCACTTTTGGACGTTCAACAAATTTCAGAGATCGTCGCTATTCATGACTCTGATACGTTCGACAGACCTATTTATGCTGGTAACGCTATCGCTACGGTTCAATCGAAAGAGAGTATCAAAGTCTTAACCGTCCGCGCTACTGCATTTGAAGCCGCCACAGAGGTTGGATCTCCAGCTGAAATAGCAAAAATTGAGATCGTAACCGCAGAAAAAATCTCCGAATTCATATCAACAGAATTAACAAAGTCTGATAGGCCCGAGCTAACCCAAGCCAAAATTGTCGTATCCGGTGGACGAGGGATGCAAAATGGAGAGAATTTTATAATGTTAGAACGTGTTGCAGACCTATTAGGAGCAGCAGTAGGAGCATCACGAGCGGCTGTTGACTCAGGTTTCGTTTCAAATGATTATCAAGTCGGCCAAACTGGTAAAATTATTGCACCCGAGCTTTATATCGCCGTAGGAATATCAGGCGCGATCCAGCATTTAGCGGGGATGAAAGACAGTAATGTAATTGTTGCAATAAACAAAGATGAAGAAGCTCCTATTTTTCAGGTGGCCGATTATGGCTTAGTTGGTGACTTATTTACAGAAATTCCAAAATTAGAGGCTGAGCTACAAAAATAATATTTATTTCTACTTATAGTGTTTTGAACGTCCTAACTAACTGACAAGGAACAAAATGGTCAAAGAAATTAATAGCGTCGGCATAATTGGGGCCGGACAAATGGGCCTCGGAATAGCTCATGTATGCGCTTCATCGGGTTTTAATGTTAATCTACTGGATATTGACCAAAGTGTGCTTGATGATGCAATAAAAACTATTGATAGTAATCTTGGGCGCCTCGCTTCTAGAGGTAAGATTTCCGAGCAAGAAAAAAAAATATCGCTCTCAAAAATTAAAACAGATACGTTATTTGAATCTCTTTCTGATTGTGATTTAGTGATCGAAGCTGCCACTGAAAACGAGACTATTAAAAATTCAATTTATAAAAAAGTTTGTCCAATTCTTAAGAAGGACGCAATTCTATCAACCAATACATCTTCAATATCAATCACCAGATTAGCTGCGCAAACTGATCGACCAGATAAGTTCATGGGTATGCATTTTATGAATCCTGCACCCCTAATGGAATTAATAGAACTGATACGCGGTATCGCTACCGATCCAGAGATATTTTCAGTTATTAGAGAGTTTGCAAACAAACTGAATAAAACTCCTGTAAGCTCTGAAGACTTTCCAGCGTTTATAGTTAATCGAATATTGCTGCCAATGATCAATGAAGCAGTTTATACACTGTACGAAGGTGTTGGCACAGTAGACGCAATTGATACTGCATTAAAACTCGGCGCTCATCATCCTATGGGACCCCTAGAACTTGCAGATTTTATTGGTTTAGATACGTGTTTAAGTGTTATGCAAGTCCTTCACGAAGGGTTAGCGGACACTAAATATAGACCTTGTCCGCTTCTTGTTAAATATGTTGAAGCAGGTTGGTTAGGCCGAAAAGCTGGCAAAGGATTCTACGACTATTCTGGAGATATACCGGTGGCAACGCGCTAATATAATCGTATCAATGAATCTCAGCCCGTAATTTTTGTCGTAAAATATCGATTGGCATTTTTTTACCTTCTACATTTAAATGCCAAAAAGTCCAACCATTGCATGCTGGCGCATCCTGTACCAAAGCTCCAACGCGATGAATAGAGCCGCGATGTTGAGAACTAATAATTGAGCCGTCAGCTCGAACCTTCGCAGTATGGCGGTTTCGTGTATCGGATAGAACTGTTCCGGGTTCCAATAACCCTCTTTCTACAAGCCATCCGAAAGGTATTCGTGGCTCATTCTTTTTTGAGGGTGTCTTTAAAAGATCGACGTCATCTGGGACGACAACTTCCTGAAGTCTTTTCTTCGCAACATTGATGTAGTTTATATCACGCTCAATACCTACAAAATTTCGGCATAGTTTCTTAGCGACAGCTCCCGTAGTTCCTGAACCAAAAAAAGGATCTAAAATAACATCATTCGGATCGCTAGAAGAGAGAATGACTCTATGTAATAATGCTTCCGGCTTTTGTGTTGGGTGTGCTTTACGGCCTGTTTTTTTGTCCTTAAGGCGTTCCGGCCCAGCACAAATTGGCAACAACCAATCAGACCTCATTTGCAAGTCTTCATTGAGTGATTTCATTGCATCATAATTAAATTTAGCCTTTGCATCCTGACTTTTAGAACACCAAATTAAAGTCTCATGAGCATTAGTAAACCTTTTACCTCTAAAATTCGGCATGGGGTTAGTCTTTCTCCAAATAATATCATTTAATATCCAAAACCCCATATCTTGAAGTGATGTTCCAACCCGAAATATATTATGGTAGCTTCCTATAACCCATAAAGTACCTGTCTCTTTTAAGACACGTCGCGCCTCATTCAGCCAAGAGCGGGTAAACTTATCATATTGGGCAAAACTCTCAAACTGGTCCCATTCTTCATCAACTGCGTCAACCTTAGTATTATTAGGCCTAAGGAGATTGCCTGCTAATTGTAAATTATATGGTGGATCAGCGAAAATAACATCAATTGAGTTATTCGGAATAGTTCTCATCATCTCAACGCTATCGCCTTCGAGAATTTGATTTAATTTTAATTCTTTTTTGCCTGCCATAATTCGGGCATACTGATTCTTTCGAGATTCAGCGTCAAGAGTTATTTGAAATCAATTACTTAAGTCTACCTTAGATATCTATATATAGAATTTATTACTAATTGGAAGACAATATATTGATTATTGGTTTAAACGTTTTTCGATGATGAATAGTAATTCCCAATTTATCTAGGCCAGTTTTATGGGTTACTGTGCCATAACCTTTATTGTGGTTCCAGCCATAGCCTTCAAATTTAGAATCCAATCTTATCATTAATCTGTCTCTAGACACCTTCGCAACAATTGAGGCTGCCGCGATAGACAACGAAATGGTATCACCTTTTATTATGGGTCGTGAAGGATCAAAAACTGGTCTGGATTGATTGCCATCAATTATTATAAAATCTGCTTTACTCTCTAAATTAGAAATTGCTCGTTCCATGGCTAGGAATGTTGCATTTAAAATATTCATATTATCAATATCTTCAACACTCGCCTGACCAATCCCTACTTCCGCCTCTCGAATAATAATTTCGTGTAAACACTCTCTCTTTTTACTTGAAAGTTTTTTAGAGTCGTTAATCTCGGAATATATTTCAGAGCTCACTTTCGTATTACTAAAAATAACTGCTGCTGCAAAGACGGGACCCGCCCAAGCCCCTCTGCCTACCTCATCAACCCCAGCCACTCGACAATAGCCTTGATTATGAATGCCTTGTTCTATTGAGAAATCAGCCACAGGTTGCTCCAATAACTAATATTTAGTTTTATACAAAAATTAGGAACTTTTTATTGCCCAAGCTTTACCTTAAATTCCAGTGTTCGGGGAACACATGTGTGCCATCCGGTCCAAGTTTAAGTTTGTGATGCCGAATAACGAAATTAATTTCCAAGGCATCGTACAAATGCGGAAATTCTATATTATTTCTTGATGGTTCCCATTTTAATTTATCACCGAGATCTTCCGAATTAACCTCGAGTAATACAAGATTATCCTGACCAAACCGATGTTTAGCTGCGCTTTCAACAATTAATTTGGCAGTCGAGAAATGTATGAAGCCATCATCGATATCTTGTGATGAGCCTTTATAAATGCCACTAGCCTGAGCATTGATCCATTCATCTTCCCGGCACATATGATATATTAGGGCCTTAGTCATATTTATTTAGATAGCCTATCTTTCAGAGCACGCAGGTATTGGAGATCCATTTGCTCAAAATCCCCCTCTTTCAGGTCTTCTTCATACTCACGCAACTCTTGTTTAGTTGCATCGGACTTGGAAATTGCATCGATAGCTTGAATAAGTTTTTTAACCTCAGTGATCTCAGTCTTACTAATAGGCTGAGATTTAGATTCCTCAACATCTTCAATATTACTAACTTCATCATCATCCGGCTCTTCAACTTCCTCTTCCTCTTCAGCTTGAGAAGAAATTAATAATTGATCCCAAGTGACACCAGCATTTGACATTTTATTATTAATTTCTTCAACAATCGAGAGCACATCAGATTTCTTAGTACTTGATAGTTTTTCCAAAAGTTCAAGAAATTCATCTCTATTTAAGTCAGTTTGCATTTATCTACTCCACATTAGCCTTAAATTCCTAACGCCTTTTTCTGCTCCTCACGATACCCAACAATTACAAAGTCATCTAATTCGAATAAAGGGCGTTTAATTAGAGCAGGGTTAAGCATCACCAAATTAATTAATTCATTTATATTTAAGTCTGATTTTTCAGTACCTTTGAGTCTTCTCCAAGTTGTTCCACGTTTATTTATAAGCGTTTCCCAACCTAATTTCGCTGACCAGTCCAGGAGTTTTTCTTTTCTTAGTCCGTCACTTTTAAAGTCAAAAATCTCAAATGTTTTATTAGCATGCATAAGATCTTTTTTTGCCTTTTTGCAGGTATCACAGTTTTTTAAGCCATACATTTTGATCATGTGGCAAACAACCATGTAAAATAAGAAAAAACAAGTTTAAAAGAATGGGTGGTCACTGTTCAACCTGGGATTAATAAAAACAAAAAAAATTAGGTGCTTAACAAATCAGCAGGAATTAAGGCGCTAAATCTATTAGCTTAATCCAGTATTTACGAGAGAGCATTCGTATATCACCGGGTTTAACCTTAAATAAAAAGGTATCATTCCCCTTAGTATCTCTAATAGTCCCGACTTCTTGAAAAACACCCATATGAAACTCTTGTGCTGGGAAATTAGAGGTAATTTTTATATTTACTTTTATTTCTTCATTAGCCTGCATCTTAGCATGCAACTGACTTGTGATCCTAGAGGGACCTTCAATAAATCCCCAACCATGGTAAGTCATTACAAGCGCACCTATTACAGCACAAAACAAAAAATCCCGCCGCGTATACCAACGATGTTGAACTATCTTCTTATCTTTTACAGTTAGATTACTCATTTAATGCGGTTTCCAAACTAAACCCCAGCGATGGACCGTCCACTTTTCGAGAGGTATAAGACAATAGCGATCAGTCGCTAGAAAGATTAAAGAAATAATGATAACGCCGAGAAAGACTTCTTCAATTTTAAATTCCGATGCTGAAGAAAATATCATAAATCCTAGCCCACTATCACCGCCTATCATTTCCGCGGCAATCAAAGCACGCCAACCAAAACCCATAGACATTCTCATTCCAGAGATAATACTTGGCATAGCCCCCGGCAAATATACGTTAGTGATTACATCCCAACGACTTCCACCCATGGTCAAGACACTTTGCTCATATACTCGTGCTATACTCCTAACCCCCATCATCGCATTGAAAAACATCAACCAAAATATTGTATTAAGCATTATAAAAAGAGTTGTCATCCAACCAACTCCAAACCATACGATGGCAAGGGGAATCCAAGCTATACCAGAAATGGAGTTTGCAAAAATTCCAATTGGCTCTAAGACTTTAGAAATGGGACGGCTCATGCCGGCAAATATTCCAAGTGCAATGCCGGCAGGAAGGCCAATAATTGAGGCCAGAAGAACCCGCCCAACACTCGATAGTATATGGGTCGACATCATACAACTCTGATCCAAAGCAATAGCTGCACTAAACCCTTCACAATCTTCTTGCAGTATAAAGAATGCCTCCCAGACTTCACTAACTTTCGGGATAAAAACAGGTTCTAACCAATTAAATACTTCGTTCAAATGCCAAACAGTTATTAAAATCAAAAACGGTATGGATCCTAGAAAGAATTTTCTAAGGCGCTGCCGACCTATCCTTTTTTGAATATTTACTGATAATGTGCTGGCCATACTCATCGTTGGACTAGCCCCCACCTTTCAATTGTGTCGGCCTCAAACGGTCTTAACAGATAATGGTCCAGTATAATCCACGATAATCCTATTAGTAACATACCTAAAATAACTTCAGAGGTCCTATCCACATCTTGAGCAGTGAATATCATCCAACCAAGACCCTCACGACCAGCGAGCATTTCGCCTGCAATCACTGCGCGCCAAGCGAACCCTATACTTAGCCTTGAGCCGGTAGCTATGTGCGGTAAAGACCCGGGTAACAATACATCGCGTATAATTTGGAATCTACTTCCGCCTAAGGTTCGTACGGCATGTATATACTTCATGGGAATTTCCCTCACACCACTCAAAACTGTGAAGGCTATCGGAAAAAAACTAGTGTACAAAATCACTATAAAGATTGTCTTATCACTATTTCCGAACCACACTACAACTATTGGGAAAATTGCGATACCGGAAATTGATTGAAAGAAATTCATCATTGGATAAAACATGTCCGCTACCGTCCGATTAATCCCTAGAATCAAACCAAACGGGATACCCAAAGCCAAACCGAATATGCTGCCTACAATCAATCGACCAATTGTATCACCAAAATAGCTAGGCAATAATCCTTCATAAACCATATCAAATGACGATAAGGCAACTGCTATTGGAGAAGGCAGATATCGATCAGGGTTTTCCAAAGCATGGGATATCAAAGTCCACACTAGTAATATTCCAAAAATCACTAATACTAAGTGTATAGCATTTGCACCTGAGAAATGTCTCCAAAATGCTAAGAACCGATTGAGATTATTCCTCGATAGCAACATTAACCTCCTCCCTGACTAACCGGAGAATCTCGTCACGTGAGCTCAGGAATTCTTTATCAACATTCATTTCAGACCAAATTCTTTTTTCACGTGCTATATTAATATCAACAATAGCCTTAAGGCGCCCTGGCCTAGCTGAAAAAACAAAACATCGATCTCCTAAAAAGGCTGCTTCATCGACAGCGTGTGTAATAAAGATAATTGTTTTTTTTGTTGCTATAGCTATCCGGTTCAACTCCTCCTGCAGAGTAATGCGAGTTTGGGCATCAACAGCTGCGAAAGGCTCATCCATTAGCATTACTACTGGATCAGCACATAATGTTCTAGCAACAGCACATCTCTGTTTCATTCCACCAGAAAGTTCGTGCGGGTATTTATCTTCAAAGCCTTCCAAACCGACTAATTTGATAAAAGCAGCAACTTTCTGTTTCCTCTCCTCAACAGGCGCACCCCTCAGCTCAAGGCCGTGACCAATATTCTTCGAGACACTACGCCATGGAAGAATAGCGTGTTCCTGGAATACCACGCCTCTATCAGATCCTGGTCCCTCTATCTTTACCCCGTCGACAGTCACTAATCCTTCTCGATAAGGTAGGAGACCCGCAAGGATGTTAAGAAGTGTCGATTTACCACAACCACTTGGGCCAACGACTGTTACTAATTCACCCTCTTCTACTTTTAAATTTATTTTTTCCAGCGCGTGAACTGATTCACCAGTATATTCGTCTGGGTAGTGATGGGTAAGGTCTTGAATAACTAACTTTGCAGGCATAAAATTTCTCTGACGCTATAAAACAAAGGAAGGGTGCGACTTTAAAGCCGCACCCAGATTTCACATATTATATTTAAGGACTACTTTATATCTGAGAACCACGCAGGATGTCGCTTAATAGTATCATCAACAAAAGAGGTGTCCAAATATCTCGCAGGATCATATGGCTTCTTCATTTTCTTTTGAGCAATAAGCAACTTTACGGAAGCCTTAAATGCCGCCATTGTTCCACCACCAATACGAGCATCATAAACAATGTGCTTAATTGAGCGTTTCACCAAAGAGGGTGCGGTACCACGGAGAAAGCGAGAGCCAATCTCAGCTACTTCGTCAGCATTTTTAGGATCTCTTAAAAAATGAGCAGCTTCAGCCATGGCATCAACAAAAGCCTGGGTTCTTTTACGGTCTTTATAAACAACCTCTGGCTTACCGTGCATCCCTGCGCAAAAGCACACGTGCCCTCCGCCGCGAGAAATAAGTTTGGATCCCTTTATCTTGTCTAAGGCACTAGTCAAACTTGGCTCCCAAGCAACAACCGCATCGACGCCACCAGAATCAATAGTTGAAACATAGCTTGATGGGCTGACATTAATACGCTTGATATCCCTTTTTGACATACCATTTTTTCGCAAAATTTCCTGTAAGTATAAATCTCCAGCACTACCAAACTTCACACCAACTTTCTTACCTTTGAGGTCTTTGAGCGAATTTATTCCCTTCCCTCGAGCAACAATACCAATGTTTCCATCGCTGGTAGGCGAATTAAAATGTCCGCCAACGTAGCCAACAACACCTTTTAACTTAATTCCTTTTTCAAGTGCCACAGGCAAGTTCGTAAACGTAGCAGGCGCAAAATCAATCTCTCCAGCAGCTAGAGACTTTGTAAGAGCGGCCCCTGTTTTTCGCACCACGACCTTTGTATTAAGCCCGTGCTTCGCAAAAATACCCTTACCCTGTGCGACAAAAACAATCATACCACCAACATTTTTTCCAGCACCGACCCTTAAGTCTTGTGCGTCGAGATTTGGACTTGAAAACATAGCCAAAGCAGCTACGGCAACGGTAGTTATAAATTTAGTATTAAATCTTATCATTAAATGCTCCCTGAGTTGAATAATAGCGAATAACTTTTTTTCAGATAGCCTATAAAATTTTTCGTACAAAAACAACCATCGTTTATTTTTTATCCTAAGTTACTTTACGATCCGTCTATTTGTCATTAAAACATGTCCACAAGATGATAATCTTGGGTTTATTTATTTTATGATTTGAGGGGTATGAAATGTCGAATGCAAATATGGATACTGTCAACGAAATTGGGCTAGCCGTAGTTGGGTGCGGAACTATTGGCCGGATTCGTGCCAAGTATGCTCGGGAGTACCCTGGAGTTAAGTGGTTAGGTCTTTGTGATGTTAATGATGATTTGGGCAAAAAACTTAAAGAAGATACCAACGCCGATTTTTATACGAACGACTTTAACGAACTAATTAATCGACCAGAAGTTAACGCTGTGATGATTATTACCGACGAAAATAAACACACAGAACCAACTTTATGCGCTGTTGAAAGAGGACATAAATTATTTATTGAGAAGCCTCTTGCAACTGAAGCACGTGAATCACTTCAAATATTAAATGCAATTGAAGAGGCTAAATTAGACGCATGTGTTGGATATACGCAGCGGTTTCGTAGAAGATTTCTAACAGTAAAGGAACGCCTCACATCCGGTCAAATCGGAGATGTTCACACAGTCACTACACGAGCATTCATGAATAGAATGGTTCCAATCGCGACTATTGCGAAGACCAATGCTCGACATAATTTAACCCCCATGGTTGTCTCTGGAACGCACTCCCTCGATATGTCAATGTGGTTAATGGAAGGTAAAAAGCCCATCTCAGTATACGCAAAATCCGTAGATAAAGTCCTAAATGAATGGGGTACAAAAGACTCTACTTTTGGTATTTTTACCATGGACGATGGCACCATTTTCTCAATGAATATTTGTTGGGCTCTTCCCGAAGTTTGGCCCGGTTCTGTTTATGGTCTTGAGATTGGTATTGTTGGTAGAGAGGGCATTATTGACATAGAGGACACCCATCGTGATCTCGTTCTAGCAACGAATCAAAGATTACCAGGGGGTTATATTTCCGGCGGTTATGAAGCACCCGAGCGCCATGTTGATTTCTTAACATCATACCCACCAGGGGATTTATGGAATGATCAGTTATACGGTCCAATGAGAGAAGAAACAATTGGGTGGTTTACACGAATTATGATGGGAACTCCTACTCCTCACGCAACTGCAGCTGAGGGGCATTCAAACCTTTTGTGTACAATGGCAATGGATTTATCAGCGAAGCTAGGCCAAGAAATTGCACTCCCTATTGACCCTGAAGAATTTTATAAATAATCGTTTGTGAAGACTATGTTTTCTTCAATGGCTCGACACCCAAGTCTCGAGCTGTTTTATTAAGGGTTTCCAATAGTTCGTCGTGCAAAGGAATGCCATTTTTAATACGATTCATACGTTTTTTGTGGCTTTGCTCACCTGGTAACAAGACTTCATCATAGCCAGGTAAAGTTGGTGAATTTTTCATTGTACGATATATATCGTCGACATTAGACTTGAAAGTGCCTACGTCAGAAAAAGACGCAATATCAATAGCGACCACAAACTGGCCTGTGTTAGTTGCAGTTTTGAAATCGGCATTAAAGTCAATAACGTCTTTTCCAAACGCAGCACCGTTTAAGGTCCCAGCGAGAAGCCCAAACATCAAAGCTAGACCATAACCTTTTGGTCCGCCAATCGGTAATAAAAAACCATCTTCTGATTTTGCGGGATCAGTAAGTGGTTGTCCCTCGCGGTCAATCATCCAACCCTCTGGCATCTGCTCACCGCGCTGTGCAGCTGTTTTTACTTTTCCATATGCAGCAACGGTCGTTGCCATATCCAATACGATTGATGGCTCTTTTAAACCGGGAACAGCAATCGCTATCGGATTAGTTGATAATAGCATCTCGGTTCCTCCCCAAGGAGGAAGATGATTTGCATTTCCGATAGCAACATAAATGCCAATCATATTCTCAGATAACGGAATTTTTGCATAGAGTGCCGCAGGTCCCGCATGATTGCTATGGTGAACTCCAACCCAAGCAACCCCACTTTTTTTTGCTTTTTTTGTTGCCAGATCAGCGCAGAACTTCATTACAAGGTGACCCTGAGCATTATCCCCGTTAACCAGTGCCATCCCAGATTTTTCCCGCTCTACTCTGATATCAGGATTTAAGTTTAGCCCCCCTTCCTTGATGCGGCGAATATAGCCCGGTAAACGAAAAATTCCGTGTCCGTCAGCACCACTGACATCAGCTTCACTCATTAAGTGACTAATAATTTTAGCATGCTCATTTGGCATACCTACAGCCTTAAAACTACTCTCAATAAAGTCCGCGATTTTGTTTTGAGAAAAAAAAGAATATGTTTTTTCTGAGTTGATCATATTGATACCAAAAAAATTTACTGAGTTGTTACCACGTCTTCACCCGATAGGTGTTCAACGGTTTTACCCGTTTTCAGAAATGTACGAGTTACTGCATCAGAGTCATAAGTCCATAAAATAACCGCGCGAGTATCTCCAATATTAACAAAACGATGGAAAGTACCGGCTTTTATATAAGTTGTATCCATTTTTGATACTGGCGTTAATTCTCCATCTATCTCTACGTTACACGTTCCCTCTAGCAACACTACTTGCTCATCGCAATTATGACAGTGTACAGGCACCTCTTTGCCAACAGGGAAACTTGTCAGACCAGAGGTTATTCTTGACCCACATTTTTCGTTGGTCACAAGCACCGTTGTGATAACACCGTCTCCTCTTTCGTGAGTTGGAGCATCACCGATTTTAAAGATTTTGGTTTCCGACATTAAATTTTCCTAGTTATCGAAGTTTATACACTGTAAGATTAGTTTTGAAATATAATACCGTAAACAATCAAGTTCGCAATATCTTAACATAGAAGTCGTATTTGAGAATTTTTTTTTAAATATAGAATTGAGATTTTTCCAATGACCGAAAAAATAACAAAATTAAAATTAATTAAATCAGGCCACCCAAGTCAAACGACTAGGCCGCAAACTAAATATCAAAGAGTCGAAAACATTATTCGACAACGACTAATTGAAAATATCTGGAAGCCTGGAGATGCCCTGCCAAGCGAAATACAATTGGCTACAGAGCTTGATGTTAGCCAGGGAACGGTTAGAAAAGCATTAAACGATATGGTGGCTGAAAACCTTCTTTATCGGCGTCAAGGCTTGGGCACGTTTGTCTCTCAACATACTGAACGAAGAGCTCTCTTTTTGTATTTCAGCCTGGCTGGCAATAACGGCACCAGAATCCTGCCAGAGAGCAAAATTCTTAACTTCAGAGAAAAAGAGCCATCTGAAGCTGAATTCACAAAACTCGAATTAATGAACCGTGACAGAGTTATACAATTTCAACGAATTCGTTATTATGAAGACGTACCTACAATCTTTGAAACTATCACTCTACCCTTAGAGCATTTCCCAGACTTTGGTTCGGACTCAGAGCCTCCAAACAACCTCTTTCGGTTTTATCAATCTTTTTACGGAATTACAGTTGCAAAAGCTGAAGAACAATTGAGAGCTGTTCCAGCATCACATGAGGAGTCTAATATTCTAAATGTCCCAGAAAATTCGCCTTTATTGGAAATTAATCGCCTTGCCAGAATGCTGGATGGTCGACCTGTGGAATGGAGGGTAAGTCACTGTGATACCACCAACTATCATTACATCAAAGAATCGGGTTAACCAAAATTCCTTCCAATTAAAAATTGGAATATTTTGATACTATAGAGGCAAATTAATATGAAAGAAAAAATTGGTTTTATTGGCCTTGGGGTTCTTGGATCAGCCATGGCAGAAAATCTAATTAAGGCTGGTTTTGATGTTACGGGATACGACACAAATTCCGAGGTTTTATCAAATCTCGCGAAAATTGGTATCTCAAAAGGTTCATCTCCAAGAGATGTAGCCTTGAAATCTGATGTTGTATTAACTTGTCTATCAAGTATCGATGCCATGATGGAGGTTTTTAGCGGTCCAGATGGTATTGATAAAGCAAGTAAAGAGAACCAAACCATAATTGAACTTGGAACATTTCCAATTGATACAAAGGAAAGAATAAAACTTTATATGGATTCTTGTAATAAGAATTTATTAGATTGCCCAGTAAGTGGAAACCGAATTTTAGCAAAAAAGCGGCAACTAACCGCTTTTGGGAGCGGTGATGAAGGCACTTATAACGCGGTTGTACATATTATATCCAGTTTTGCAAAAAAAACGTTTTATGTCGGCTCCTTTGGTAACGGGATGAAAATGAAATTCTGTGCAAACATTCTAAATTTAGTTCATAATTCAATCGCCGCTGAGGTAATGGTATTGGGAATGAAATCAGGGCTTGATGCAGAAATTATACACAGCGTTATCAGTGGATCAGGGTCTAGCTCTTCGATGTTTGAAACTCGCGGGGCAATGATGGCAAACAATAATTATGAATATGAGGGTATGAACTTTTCTATACCCATTAAAGATTCCAGGTTTATTTCCGATCATGCTCATCAGATGCAGGTTCCAACTCCAATTTACCACGTCGCCTTACAATCATATTATGCTGCTATTGCTCAGGGGCATTCTGATGAGGATGCTGCAGCGGTCTGTGCAGCTATGGAAAGAGCGGCAAATATTGAGAGACCAAGGAACAAGAAGAAAAAAAATGAATTCTAAAAAAAACTCCACTAGTAAAATTAAGTCAAGAAAAATTGGTGTAATTGGCCTTGGTAATATGGGAAAAGGCATCGTAAAAAACCTTTTACTGGCCAAGCATGTAGTTCACGTATGGGACCTAAACGAAGCATCTCGGATGCATTTTAAAAATAAAACAATAATTTCAATACCTTTTGAGATGTCGCAGAAATGTGAAATTATAATTTTTGTTGTTCCCGGATCTCCAGAGATAGACGCAATGCTTAAGGGGAAATCAGGAATATTATCGAAGCCTCGCAAAGGATTGATCTTGTATGATTTTACTACGTCTGATCCTGTATATACTAAAAAACTAGCCAATCGATCACTCAAAAAACAAGTTGTTTATATGGACGCAGGGATGACCGGCGGTGGGGCTAAGGGGGCTGACGAAGGCACCATGACATTAATGATAGGCGGAGATGAAAAAACCTATAAAAAAACGGCCCCAATTCTAGATGCTGTGGCAAAAAAATTGATATATTTGGGTAAAAGTGGAACCGGGCATACAATGAAAGTTGTACACAATATGATTACACATGCTAATTTTTTTGCTTTGTGCGAGGCTGCACATTTAGGCAACAAGGCAGGTATTGATTTAAAGGACTTAATTGAAGTTTTTAATAATGGAAACGCACGAAGTTTTATATCAGAGCGCCGGTTTCCCGATCATATTTTATCGGAAACATGGGATGCACGTTCACGTGTATTTAACCTGAATAAAGATGTAGGGATGGCAATAAATTTAGCTGATAAACTTGGAGCAACTGTAAATATCGGCCGCAATACTTATGAATATATTCAGGCGGCCATGCAGCAAGGTCGCTCAGAAGATGACTTTTCTCTTTTATACCCAGATTTAGATAGCTTAGGTAAGAAAGAAAAAAAGAGTAAAAAACTCAGCAAAAAATAGTTAAGTAAGAACTATTTTTTTGGAACTCTAATTGATGATCTGTCATTGTTGTTCAATGGCAAATTAACAGGCTCATTTCTCTCAACCGATAAGTCAGCAGCCATGTAAACTTCCATAACTTGCCTCGCCTGCTTTGGCGTTACCATAACTGACCTATTTAGAGCGACAGCTTCCAAAAAGTGAACTCCTTCATCATGCATAGGACCGGCAAACACGTGTTCAACTTGCTCCCCAGGCATTGTAGACATGGGCAACCTTATTCCATTTTTCATAGTGTTCAATACGACATCTCTATGAGTATCATCCATAACCAACATGCCCTCTGTGCCCGTAAACTCAATCCAAGTTCCCGAATAGTTTGGATGACCAGGAGGCATTGTCCAACCAGAACCGATCGTAATAATAACGCCATTATCAAGAGTGACTATTGACCATTGGGCATCCTCTAATCCGGTGACATCTTTCATTACTCCATAAGCTGATTGTGAGTAAACTCGAATAGGTTTAGCGGGTTCCAGGCACCAGAGGAGAAAGTCAAGATCATGGGTGGCTTCCATAGCAGCTGGGGACAGTTTGATTCGCCCACCAATTTTGTGTCCCAAACCACGCGTAATGTGTCGGCTCACCAATCCCGCTACTGGATTTCCGATTGTTCCATCACTCAAACATTTCTTTAGGTATGCAAACTTGGGATTAAATCTCTGTGAATAACCAATCGTAAATTTCACATCATTCGTTTCAGCTAGTTCTACCAAATGGTCTGCTTCTTTCAATGTTAAAGAGAGAGGCTTTTCGAGAAACACGTGCTTTCCAGCTTCCATGCAATCTTTAGCCATTGGGTAATGGATGTCTTCAGGAGTGGCTGAAATAAAAAATGCATCAATATCATCATTTTTTAATAACTCATGATAGTCTGTGGTGGCAGTCACTGGATTTGTTAACTGTTTGACTTCTTCAAGCCGGTCTATTTTTATTTCAGCGATGTGAAGGTCCTTAACTAAGGGATTAGATGAGCATGTATTTGCTCTGATCCCGCCGCACCAGCCTGTTCCGATGATGCCCACGTTAATTTGTTTCATATTGATTTCCCATGTCTATATTGAATAAATTTGCTATTGTTCGAAATGGCTTATAACGTTTTAGGTCTATTTCTCGATATTGCCACTCTTATATAAGAGCAAAAAAACTGGCCGAAGCTATTATCATTGGAACACTACTGTCAAGGAAAGACATCATATAAGATAATTTTTTTCAAAATATAATCGAACAATTTAAGCTATTTTGCCCAAATACTTTGGATTATATCGATCATAGCTGATTTTTATAAATAAATTACTGGAAAATCATGTTTTCTGGTGTTAATTAGCATTAGTTACTCTTATATAAGAGTATGTTTTTTGTTCAAATATAAGAATGTTTTTTGAGAGGATTAAGTTATATGTCTAATTTTACAATCGCTGTTGCTGATACAGTCTTTCCAACTCTGGACCCGGCTAAAAAAGCTCTCGAGGAACAGACATCAAAAGAATTCAGGCTTTCCAAGGATAAATCTGTTAAAAGTATATTGGAGGCGGCAGCGGATGCAGATGCATTATTAGTTACGTACAGTCCTATTACAGCTGAAGTAATCTCTGGTTTAAATAAATGTAAAGCAATTGGACGCTTTGGCATTGGAACAGATAACATTGATATTGCAGCGGCTACTGCAAAAGGCATTGCCGTTTGTTATGCCCCAGTCTATTGCCTTGACGAAGTATCAGACCACGCCATGGCTTTACTATTAGCCTGCGCCAGAAAAATCCCTTTCGCAAATGCGCGTGCAGCACAGGGTCGCTGGGAAATGCCAGCGGTGGCCCCGATCGGCCGATTACGAGGAAAAACGTTAGGCTTAATTGGTCTTGGAAACATTCCACAACAGATCGTAGGGAAGGCCCAAGCCTTTGGGATAAATGTCATTGCATCTGACCCCTATTGTCCGGATGATATTTTTTCTAAATTTAATGTCAAAAAAGTTGATCTCGACGATGTTCTAATACATTCCGACTTCTTATCTATCCATGCG
>JADHRD010000108.1 GCA_016777585.1 Rhodospirillales bacterium
AGGTTGGAATGTTCCAACAAATGATCAACCAATGCCAATGCCATAAAAGAAAACAGATTGTAAATAGAGGAGAAATTTAATGCCAGCATACTGGGTAGCTCGTTCCAAAATAAATACGCCGGAGAATTATTCGAAATATACCGCTCTCGTTGGCGGTATTGTAAAAGAATACGGCGGCAAAGCCCTATCAAGAGGTGGAAAATTCAAAATTATGGAAGGCCCAGAGTATTTTGAGCGCTTTGTTGTAATTGAATTTCCAACATTTGAGGCTGCTGTTGCTTGCTTTGAGTCAAAAGAATACCAAGAGGCAGCAGTCCACCGAAGAGATGGTTCGGGCGAAGTTGAAACTGTTATACTTGATGCTACACAGGGTATGGGTGAAGACTAGAATAATTTTCACATAACTCTTCATTCTCGTTTATTAAGTGATCAATTGATCATTAGTATTATTGGTGCTATATCTTGAAAAAAAAATAATAAATAAGGGAGGTTAGGGTTTAAGTATGAATAATACGAATCCGATTGAGGCTACGAAAGTTGAAGTTGTTTGTAAGTCGTTTTCATCGGCCTTGAACGTCGTTTCAGCTTGCTGGCTATTTTCAATAGCGGTTTTAATCCTTTATGATGTTTTAGGAAGAGAAGTATTTGGAGAACCGTTCCATGGTACAAATGAAATAGTATCAAACTCGGTTCTCTCAATATTAATGCTACAATTGCCTCTTACCATTATTAATCGCAGCTCTCTAAGGACGACAATAGTTTATGGTAAACTAAGCCCAAAGGGCAAAGCTATAGTTGAAGCATTATCCTACTTATTAGCAGCATTAATTTTTCTTGGTATAGCTTACGGTAGCTGGGAAAATATGATTGAATCATGGGATATCCTTGAACAAGAAGGTTCGGGTGTCGTCGAGATCCCGGTTTACCCCATTAGAACACTAGTCGTTTTCATTGGAATTATTGGTGGAGCAGTATGCTCACTGATGATTTACAATAGCCTATCTAAAAGTGAACAATTTGAGTAAGTAAGAGGTTTATAAAAAAACTAGAGTCGTAAACTAGAGTTATAAAACAGGGAGAGTATTGAAGAATATTAGTCATTTTTCTTTGATACAAAATTAAAAATATGGAATTTGATCAAACAACAATCTTAATAGGCATGTTTGCAATCATGTTGGTAGGAATTCTTACCGGTATACACATTGCCTTCGCATTTGCGATGACAGCGCTGATTGGCAATATCCTAATATTTGGAGATGGCGACTTCCAAGATGGCTTTGATATCGCAATGAGTGGCTTGGGCAGTGTGGCCTATGAGTACTTAAGAAGTGAGGTTTTTGCTGCAATTCCTCTGTTTATGCTGTTAGGTGACTTTGTTAATAAATCAGGATCAGCACGCGATTTATACAAGCTCATAAATCATACTATGAAACTTATTCCTGGACGTTTAGCTGTTGCAACGGTAGCGGGAAATGCAGTTTTTGCAGCCGTAACTGGAGTAAGTATAGCCGCAGCGGCAGCTTTTAGTCGTATTGCTTATCCTCAAATGAGATACCACCAGTACAACCGGCAATTTGCTCTAGGGTCTGTTGCAGGTAGTGCCTGTCTCGGAATGATAATTCCACCCAGCGTTTTGCTTATCGTTTGGGGAATTATTGCTGAAAAATCGATATCACAATTGTTTATCGCCGGTGCAATCCCAGGATTAATTCTAGCATCATTTTTTATGGTTTATATTGCTGTTTCAGCAACGATAAATCCAAAATTAGCACCAAAGTTTGATGAAACTGCTGAACAAAGTAAGTTAACACGAGCAGAATTTGCGAGCGGCATAGGAATTGCTCTTTTAATTTTGCTCGTTTTAGGAGGTATTTGGGGTGGCTTGTTTACGCCTTCTGAAGCCGGAGGGGTTGGAGCAGCCGGGGCCATGCTCTTAGGAATTTTGAAAGGTATGAGGACTAAACAATTAGCAATGGCTGTCGTTGACTCTGGTAAATCCGCAGCCCCAGTTATGTTTCTACTTCTTACTGCAAATATGTATGCAAAATTTATGGAAGCTGCTGGAATGTCCGAACTTATCCGCGATACTTTTGAACATTTTAGTTTAGGTCCGACTGGAATAATCATTGTTATAATCTTAATCTGGCTGGCTTTAGGAATGATCTTAGACTCAATTTCAATAATATTAATTACTGTTCCTATTTTTGCCCCCCTAACAGAAGGCTTCTTTGATCCAATCGCTTTCGCTCTTTTTGGTATTTTATGTATTGAGGCAGGCCTCTTAACACCACCATTTGGGCTCTTGGTTTATACGGTCAAAGGCTCGATCGACGATGCTCAAGCCACATTAGCAGAAATATTTAAAGGATCAGTGCCTTATTGGATTTTGATGTTAATTGTAATGTTAATGATTTGGAGATATCCAGAAATAGCTACATGGCTACCTAACATGGTACTGAAATAAATTGTAATAAACTATACTTTATATTTATACTAAAAGGACCAAACTACAAAACTAACTGGGAGACTAAAATATGTTTAAGTTTTTATTTAAAATGAGTGCAGTCGGGGTAGTTGCAATAATGGCTTTCACTCAATCTGTTGAGGCGGCAAAAATTAAAGGGAATAATATTACCCTGCGAATTGGTTCAGGGCACCCACCATTTATTACGTATGTAAAATCCGCTTCAAAATTTTTTGTGCCCAACGTGAAGCGGCGTGTAGCGGCAGAAACTAAATATAAAATTAATTTTAAAGAGCATTATGCGGGAACCGTTGTCAACGTATTTGATACTTTGGAGGGTACACAAGATGGGCGCCTTGACATTGGTGCTTGGTGCGTCTGTTTTGACGATGACAAAGCAATGGCTTTAAATCTTGGGTATTACGTGCCGTTTGGTGAGCCCAATGCAGTAAAGGCCGGTGCGATATTTGCAAAAATTGTAAAAGACCATCCTTCAATTGCTCAAGATTTGGAGAAACGCTACAAGCAAAAGCTTTTAGCCGTATCTGGGTTTAACAATTACGGCTTACTTAGCTCTTTTGACTGGAAAAAGTTTGAGGATCTTAAGGGGCGTAAAGTTTTGGCTGCCGGGCCTAACCTTCCTTGGGTAGCTGCTGGAATTCCCGTGCGTACAACAATCCCAAAGGCAGCTCAGCAAATGCAAACAGGCGTTGGCGAGGCTATCATTCTTTTCCCCGATACCGATTATAAATTGAAACTACATGAAGCTATTAAAGGTGGTTATTATACAATAACAGATTTTGGAGCCGTTACTCAAATTGCGCTCACGATGAATCTAAAATCACGTAAAAAATTGCCTGGTGAAGTTTTAAAGATTATTGATGAAGAAGCAAAGAAATACCATACACAGTCCCTAACAGCTTCTCAAAATGATCACTCGTGGGGCATTGCTAAGCTGAGAGAGGCTGGAACAAAAATACAAGTAATTGATCCTGCCGCTAAAAAGGCTTGGGCTCAAAAACTTAGCGCATGGCCGAATTCCAGAGCTGAAGCCGTTTCTAAGAAAAAGAAAATTGATATGGGTAAAATTATGCGTGCTTATATTGCTGAAACAAAAGCTGGCGGTCATACCTATCCAATTAATTATGTTATAAAATAGAGTAAATTTTCATCATTTAGTAAAGGGGAGTAAATATTTACTCCCCTTTTTTTTATTTTAAATTAGTATAAAACACTATTAACGCATGTTTTTATGGATTGAGCTTATACAAAATGAGAACTAAATAGATGCCCTTAGAAAAAATAGATCATTATGCAATCCGGACTGAGAAGATGGAAGAAACCAAAACTTTCTATGAGGCTTTGGGCCTTTGCTCAGGACCCCGACCAGAATTTCCATTTCCAGGGTATTGGATGTACTCGGGAGAAATTCCTTTAGTCCATCTCGTAGGAATAGATCCAAAAAATCCTGAAGGTTTATACAACTACCTTGGTGTTAGTAATGTGATATTTCTTAATGGCAGTGGTGCTGTTGATCATTTAGCTTTTAGAGCCACTGAGCCAGATGGACTTAAAAATAGTTTAGATAGTATAAAAATAAAATATCGAGAGAGAGAAGTCCCAAACATGAATCTACTCCAAATATTTGCAGAAGATCCAAATGGCATCACTGTCGAAATTAATTATTATTAATAATAAATAGAAATAAAACTCTCAGCTCCTTATAGAGTTATTCTAGGTAATCTTTCCAATTGCCTTTAAAATTTTCTCGGGTGTAAACGGTTGATCAGTAACCTTACCGCCTAGAGGACTTAACGCATCATTTATGGCATTCATAATCACCGCAGGTGCACCACCAGTCCCCGCCTCACCAGCGCCTTTTGCGCCTAATTCCGATTCTAATGTTGGGGTTTCGACATGCCCTACCTCAATATCAGGCATTTCGACTGCCATTGGAACCAAATAGTCTGCCATGTTTCCATTCAGGAATTGACCTTCTGAGCTATAGAGGCATTCTTCATAAAGAGCTCCACCTAATCCCTGTATTACTCCCCCACGGATCTGCTCATCAACGAGTTGTGGGTTTATAACTGTTCCACAATCTTCGACAACAACGTATTTCTTAAATTTTATAAAACCAGTATTTGTATCAACTTCAACGTAACAACCCTGCACTCCATTGGTGAAAGCAAATGGAAATTGCTTTGGCACATAATGCCGGGTAACAACTAATTCTGATTGATAATCTTTTGGCAAAGTATCTGGACGATAATAGCATATTCGCCCGACCTCCTCGAGGGAAATTCTCGCATTACCATCGTTATTATCAATAACATTATTATTGCAAATATCTAGCGTTGCAGGATCAGCCTGTAACATTATTCCTGCAACCTCTATAATATTTTTCTTAAGTGCCTTGCCCGCTTGGACAGTTGCCTCGCCGCCAATCGCAGCCGCGCGCGAAGCCCAGGTTCCTCCACCGTAAGGCGTAACATCTGTATCACCGGTAATTACTCTTACTTTCTCCAAAGAAATACCCATGGCGGTTGCGGCGCACTGAGCCACGACCGCCTCGGTCCCTTGACCCTGCTCAGTAACGCTAATCTCGACGATAAGGTTACCTTTCGCATCTAAACGAAGAGTGGCTCCATCCTGCGCTGAAATTGCAGCTCCGCCTATACCATAAAAAGTTGCCCCAGGATTCGTAACCTCAATAAACGTGGCAATTCCAATCCCGCGGTAAATACCATTTTCACGAGCTTCCCTTTGATCTTCTCGAAGGGCATCGTAGTCTATCATTTTAGCTAATTTCTCAAGAGATGCATGATGAGATAATTTTTCAAAAGGTAAACCTGTTGGCGCTGTACAAGGATAATCATCATCTGGTATTAAATTTCTCCGCCTTATTTCTAGCGGGTCCATGCCGATCTTTCTAGCAGCATCATCAACCATACCCTCAGTAATCAACGTTAATACAGGATGCCCAACCGCCCGATACTGACACATAGGAGATTTATTCTGTAGTACTACGCGCGCTTGCGCACGATAATTTCTATTCTTGTATTGCCCACCGGTTAAATTTACAACTTGATTAACTTCAATACCACTGGTCCGAGGATATACCGAGTAGGGACCTATGCCGGTAAGATCATCAATCTCAAAAGCCTGAATTTCGCCTTCGTTTGAAACTGCAATTTTTGTATTTATTCTATGATCTCTCGCATGTATATCACTCGTAAATGACTCCAACCGGTCAGCTGTGAATTTAACTGGCCTTTTAAGAAAATAGGCGAGAGCTGCTGTCGCATACTCATCGGGGTATGAGTGAACTTTCACCCCGAAAGACCCTCCAACATCTTTACAAATAATTCTTACTTTATGTTCTTCCAAGCCTAAATGTTTTGCAAAAAGATTTTGCATCATATGGGGGCACTGGGTTGAGTGGTAAACTGTTAATTGATCTTCTCCAGGATTATAGTCTGCAACGATAACCCTGGTTTCCAGACATACTCCTGTATGTCGGTTGGAAATATAAGTTTCCTCGATTACATGATCGGCATTTTCAAAGGCTGAATCAACGTCGCCGCAATCAACATTTCGTTGCCAAGTCAGATTATCACCAAGTTCATCATGAATGACGGGTACGTCAGAATCCAAGGCTTTCTCCATATCAACAACAACATCAAGTTCATTCCAGTCCACCTGTATTAAATCTATTGCATCCTCAGCCTGAGACCTAGATTTAGCAACAACAGCAACAACTGGCTCTCCTTGCCACGAAGCCTTCCCAATAGCCAACGCATACTGAGGTGCTGACTTAATTCCTTCAAGATGTGAGAGAACTCCAACCCAAGGAGTACATATCTTTGCCATGTCCTGGCCTGTCATTATTTTTACAACGCCAGGTGATGATTCTGCCGTAGTTATATCAATCTTCACTATTTCGGCATGTGCGTAAGGAGACCGAAGAAAGGCTACATGGGTCTGGCGAGGTAAGTTAATATCGTCGGTAAAAGTTCCCCTTCCGGCAAGTAGCCTTTTAGCATTGGGTCGCGGCACAGATTTACCAATATAACTATTTGGGCGATCAAGAATGTGGTCATGCATCATATCTTTACGATTTGCCATTGCGACCACTCCCAGCTCGATCGTTTGATACCGTCTCTACGGCATCAATAATTGCTTCATAACCAGTGCATCTGCAATAATTACCAGAGAGATACTCGCGAATTTCTGTCCTAGTTGGTGTTTTGTTGTGATCGAGTAACTCTGACGACGTCAACAACATCCCCGGCGTACAGAAACCGCATTGCAATGCATTGCGTTCATGAAATGCTTTTTGAAGATCCGCAATACTTCCAGAGTCTGATGCGCCTTCAATAGATAGAATATCAGAACCATCCGCCTGAGATGCCAGCATCAAACAGCCTCTAACAACATTACCATCAACCTTAATGCTGCAAGCTCCGCAAACCCCATGTTCACATCCAACATGTGAGCCGGTTAATTCCAGCTCATTTCTAAGAAAATCCACTAATGATAAACGCGGTTCAACAAAAGCCTCTATAT
>JADHRD010000109.1 GCA_016777585.1 Rhodospirillales bacterium
GGTGATGCAATTGAAGAGGCTACACGGAATCGTGTAAGACCGATTTTTATGTCTACATTAACATCGATTTTTGGCATGCTGCCCCTGGTCGTTTTTCCGGGAGCCGGTTCTGAACTCTACCGAGGTCTTGGGTCAGTTGTTTTGGGTGGACTATCCTTATCTGCAATCTTAACTCTTGCACTTGTTCCTCCAATTATGTCCTTTACTTTAGGTCTAATAGAAAAGAAGCGGATTACTTAATTTTTTTAAGTTGTTTAATTAATATTGTGAGAAATCGCTTCGATTCGACAAACTGCCTTGTGAAAAGTCTCATTCGGTCGTATACCCCGAGCAATTCATAGCCAATATTGGCTGGTTTTCTGGTAATGTTATGTTTTTTTATCTCCGTTATAAATGATATTAGACGTGCAGTATCGAAAATGTTAGAAATTCTTTACTGTAGCAGGGAGTAATCTAGTGTATTGCGCATCTTGGTTTTCAGTGCTCTCTATTTGGATTTGGAGCTAAAGTTATATGTCGGGTAAACAAGATAGTTTAGAACACTCTTTTACAAAATTTCATCAGGAAATGGCAAATGCTATCCGTTTTTTAGCCGTCGATGGCGTGCAGGCCGCGAATAGTGGCCACCCTGGTATGCCAATGGGCATGGCCGATGTTGCAACCGTTTTATTTTCAAAATTTTTAAAGTATGATGCTTCCTCTCCTGATTGGATTGACCGTGATCGATTCGTTTTATCAGCGGGTCATGGATCAATGTTACTTTACTCACTTTTACATCTAAGTGGTTACGCTGATATGTCATTAGATGAATTAAAGAATTTTAGGCAACTTGGGTTTAGAACAGCAGGGCACCCTGAATATGGACATGCCTCAGGTATAGAATGTACTACTGGACCTTTAGGCCAAGGGCTTGCGATGGCCGTTGGAATGGCTCTTGGAGAAAGGTTAATGAACGGTAGATTTGGTGATGAATTAATTGACCACCATACTTATGTAATTGCCGGTGATGGATGTTTAATGGAAGGTATTAGTCACGAAGCTATATCAATAGCAGGACACCTTAAGTTGTCAAAACTCATCGTTTTTTTTGATGATAATTCCATCTCCATTGATGGAAGTACTAATTTAAGTGTTTCTGACGATCAATTACAGCGTTTTGAGTCGTGTGGTTGGGATGTGGAAAGTATTGATGGACATGATCCAGACGCAATTTCTGATTCAATTGCCAAAGCAAAAAAAACAAAAAAACCCTCAATGATAGCATGTAAAACGATAATTGGAATGGGTGCGCCAAACAAGCAAGGTACGGCAGGCACCCATGGCGCACCTCTCGGAAATGATGAGATAGCTTTGGCTCGAAAAAAAATGGAATGGCCCTATGACCCTTTCCAAGTACCACAAAATGTTCGTGATTTATGGTTACAGGCTGGCTCGCAAAATTCTGATAAAAGACGAGCGTGGGATGCTAAATATAGAAATGATGCATTAAAATCAGAGCTTGAAGAAGCTATTTCTGGTGAAGTTCCAAATGAAGTTGCGCGTATATTAAATATTCACAAAGAGAATTTATCCCGTGAGAAGCCTAAGATAGCAACACGTCAGGCATCAGGTGCAGTATTGGAGTTGTTAACTAATATAATGCCCGGTCTAATTGGTGGTTCAGCTGATCTAACAGGGTCTGTAAACACCAAAACCACGAATTCAACGCCCGTAGCTAGCGATAATTTTCAAGGCAGTTACATTCATTACGGAGTTAGAGAATTTGGTATGGCATGTGTTATGAATGGCTTGGCCCTTCATGGCGGCACAGTTCCCTACGGTGGTACATTTTTGGTTTTCGCGGACTACCTAAGGGGAGCGTTAAGGCTCTCGGCGTTAATGGGTTTAAAAGTAATTTATGTCCTAACGCATGACTCTATTGGACTTGGTGAAGATGGCCCAACACATCAACCTGTTGAAACACTGGCCTCTCTGAGAGCAATTCCAAATTTAAATGTCCTGCGGCCAGCAGACTCGATCGAGACTGCTGAGTGTTGGAAAATTGCCATAGAGAGTGCTGGCACCCCCTCAGCAATCGTTCTAACGCGGCAAGGCTTAAAGACCGTAAGAACAGAACATTCGAATGATAATCTATCGGCTAAAGGCGGTTATGTTTTAGCCGAAGCTGCAGGAGAGAGAGACGTTACAATAATATCTACTGGGTCTGAAGTGGAAATAGCGTTAGAAGCAAAAAAATCTTTGCAGGAAATTGGCGTAAATGCCGCGGTTGTCTCTTTGCCATCATGGCATCTTTTCGACGAACAAGACACTGTTTACAAAGAGTATGTTCTCGGTTCAGGTCTAAGAGTTGGAATAGAAGCTGCAGTAGAGATGGGCTGGCAAAAATATATTGGCGAGAATGGTGAGTTTATAGGAATGACCTCGTTTGGTGCATCGGGACCAGCCTCAGAGCTTTATAAACACTTTGGCATAACTTCTGAGAACGTTGTTAAAAAGGTAAAAACAAGGTTAAAAATGTAGGTACTAACGTATTGCGAACGATTGGAGAATAATAGATGGATATTAGCAAATTAGCAATTACAGCTCAGGCTATGGTGGCAGATAATAAAGGCTTATTAGCGGCGGATGAAAGTACGGGAACGATTGGTAAGCGATTTGACGCAATAAACGTTATTTCTTCAGAGGATAATCGTCGAGATTACCGAGAGCTATTACTCAGAGCTCAGGATATTGAAAAATTTATTAGTGGTGTGATTCTATACGATGAGACTATTCGTCAATCAACAACCGACGGGATATCGTTAGTTGATCTTATGGTGCAAAAGAACATTATTCCGGGCATAAAAGTGGATGCTGGGGCTAAACCATTATCTGGGTCAGAGAATGAAACAATTACTGAAGGCTTAGACGGATTGGTTGCTCGTGTGGAAGAATATGTTGGGTTGGGTGCTCAGTTTGCAAAATGGCGCGCTGTTATTAAAATTGGTAGCGATATGCCCTCAGGCTATGCAATCCATACTAACGCGCATGCGTTAGCGAGATACGCAAAAATTTGTCAAGAAGGTGGACTGGTTCCGATAGTTGAACCCGAAGTCTTAATGGATGGAGATCATGATGTGGAAGTTTGTCAGCATGTAACCGAGGAGACATTAAACGCAGTATTTGGGGAAATTTACGCACAAGGTGTTGAGCTAGAGGCTATGATACTTAAACCAAATATGATTATTCCAGGATCTGATTGTTTGGACACAATAGATACCCTTGAAATTGCCGATAGGACCGTTGCTACATTGAAAAGATGTGTCCCTGCTGCTGTTCCTGGCATAATGTTTTTGTCTGGCGGACAAAGTGAAGCAGATGCTACCTTAAATCTAAACACGATGAATGCACAAAACGGCAATTTACCGTGGAAACTAAGTTATTCATATGGCAGGGCACTTCAAGCTAGTGTATTACAAGCTTGGAAGGGTGTTGGAGATAATGTTGTCTCTGCTCAAAAGGCACTTACCCTTCGCGCTAAACTAAATAGCGAAGCTTGTAAGGGTAATTATTTGGGGGAATAAAGCAGATTAAAAAAAGAAGAAAATGAGCAAAATTAAGATATCACCATCTATACTTTCAGCAGATTTTGCTAAACTCGGCGAGGAGGTCATTGCCGTTGATAAAGCAGGTGCGGACTACATACATATTGATGTGATGGATGGGCATTTTGTTCCCAATTTAACGTTTGGCCCACCTGTCATAAAAGCCATTCGGCCTTATAGTCAAAAGCCTTTTGATGTTCATTTGATGATTAATCCGGCTGTACAATATTTAGCCGATTATGCGGAAGCTGGAGCAGATATTATTACCGTTCATGCGGAAGCTGATATACATTTACACCGAAGTATACAGGTTATTCGTGATTTGGGTAAGCGAGTTGGTGTATCACTTAATCCTTCTACTCATGAGAGAGTTTTAGAAAATGTTATTGATGATATTGATTTGATTCTTGTTATGTCGGTTAACCCAGGATTTGGGGGGCAATCTTTTATTGAGTCACAGATTATTAAAATTCAGAAAATTAGAGAGATGATTGGTATCCGAGACATTGACCTTATGGTTGATGGTGGAATCAAACCAAACAACATTTTAACTGCGGTGAAAGCTGGAGCAAATGCTTTTGTAGCTGGTAGTGCCATATTCACTGGCGGTAACTATGCTGAAAACATTGATAAATTACGGTTTGCTGCCGATAAAATTGAATAAAAATCTTAGTCGTTTCGATAAGTTTTGTAAAAACACTATAAAAATAATAATAAGTTTTTTGAGGGCCCGATAATGAATAACCCAAGTCCTGATTTATCAGGAGCTCCACGCAGAAGTATTAGCGTATTTATAACGAACCTTAGGATCAGTTTGAAGCAAGTTATATTTGATTTTTTGACTCATTTTGTTTGGGAGAAAAGATGGTTTTTTATTGCATTAACCATAGGCGTTTTAATGTTGACTCTGCTTCAGCCTTCGGGATTAAGTAGAGAGGGCCTCATCGTTTTGTCGATGTCCGTTGTCGCCACAATTTTATTTATTACCGAACCTATTCCCTTGCCGGCCGTTGCACTTTTAATAATACTCGGTCAAGTTTTTTTGCTGGGTACATCATCGTCAGAGGTTGCTAAAACACTTTGGAACGACTCTGTTTTGTTCATTATGGGCTCTTTAATGCTCGCTGTTGCGGTTGTTAAGCAAAATTTAGATAAAAGAATTGCATGGATTATAGTCAGGATCACTGGAACAAGAACATCGAGAGTTTGTTTTGGCATATCAGTAGTTTCAGGTTTGTTGGCTTCTTTTGTGGGTGAACATACGGTTGCTGCAATGATGTTGCCCGTCGGAATAACACTAGTAACTTTAACATCGGATGATCCTAAAAAAGTTCGAAATTTAGCAGCTGTTCTTCTTTTTTCGATCGCTTATGGTTGCTCCGTTGCAGGTATTGGAACGCCCTCAGGTGGAGCTAGAAATGCAATAATGATTGGTTATTGGAGGGAATTTTTTTACGATCCAACTAATCCTGAAACACAACGTTTTATTATCGACTACGTTCGGTGGATGGTTTTTGCGTACCCAATGTTTCTCATTCAGTTGCCCTTTGTCACTCTGATTTTATTTTTAACTTTTAAGCCTGAATACCGTGACCTCTCTCGAGCAGTTGTAAAACTTCGCGCCCAAGTTGAGAAAGAAGGACCAATGCGATCAAGTGATTGGGTTGCAATAGGTCTCTTTTTTTTGGTTCTCTGCGGTTGGATATTAGTGTCTGATAAAGTTGGTATGGGGACAATCGCAATATGTGGCGCAACATGTTTTCTAATTGCGGGTATAGTTCGTTGGGAGGATATTAATTCGGGAGTTAATTGGGGCGTTGTTTTACTGTATGGGGCCGCTATTTCTTTGGGCATTGAAATGAAAGAAACTGGAGCTGCGGCGTGGGTGGCTAATAGTTTTTTAAATATGCTGGCTCCAATAGGTGCCAATGAAGGTTTTGGATTGTGGGCGGCTGTATCAGTGCTTACCACTGGGGTTACCAACATGATGTCTAATGGTGCGGCTGTAGCTGTTTTAGGACCTGTTGTTCTCAAAATGGCTTCAGTAGCAAATGAAAGTCCAATAGTAATTGGATTTATCACAGCGATTTCATCGGCTTTTGCTTATCTGACAGTGGTAGGTACCCCCGCATGCACAATTGTTTACGCTTCAGGCTACTTAAAAACAGTTGATTTTCTTGTTGTTGGCTGGAAAATGGCATTAGTTTCAACATGTATTATGCTTGGCGCAGCCTATTTATATTGGCCTTTTCTAGGAATTTAAGTTTAAATTAAAGAATTCTCTGGACAAATTTGATCATAAAACTAACACTTCTAACAGTATATTAATAAATTGGAAATTTTATGGTTGGCACAGATACTGACTTGAATCAAATATTCGAAAACCGCAAGGAGAGATATCGAGTATTGGTATGCATAGATGGTACGAAAGAGTCTTACCGAGGTCTATCTTATGCTGCTGACGCGGCAGCTTCTAACCCAAAATCGGATATTGTTTTATTGTATGTGCGTCCAATCGATCAAGGTTTACGTTCAGGTGGATTACAAGTTCGGGTAGCGCGTGAAAACATGCTGAGTTGGGGGCTCGAGTTACCTGGGATTAAATATCTCAAGCAGGGGCTAGAACAGTTAATTGCTGGTGATGCATTATCAGCCGATTGGAACGAAAAAATTACCCATACAGACGTTGAAGGAGACCCTCTTGGCGATAATAAAATTGAATATACGAACCAGGTTGGGCAAACTATTGTTCTTAAATTAAAAACAGCATCAACCATTGCTTCTGGTATTTTGGATCAATATCAACTTGGTCCTTATGATTTAATAATATTAGGAGATGAGGGCTCTTGGGGTGGTTGGGCCAAATCTTTTTGGGATCCAGCTGTTGCCGAGAAAGTTTCTATGCATGCACCATGCTCTGTGCTAGTGGCTCGATCGTTGGAGAGGGGGCATGGGCATTTATTATGTACAGATGGCTCTGAGCGAGCTATGGCGATGGTTAAACGCTCTGCAATAGTTTCAAAACGCATTGGTTCTAGATTGTCAGTGCTATCTGTAGCTCGGGATACAGAGGGAGAAGAGGAAGCATGGACATTTGTTAATCAAGCCGTTAACGAGCTTAAATCGAATGGCTTAGATGTCGTGGATTCTTTTGTTCGTGTGGGAAACCCATTCGAAGAAATAATTGATGCTGGAGAAAAGTACTCGTGTATCGTGGTTGGTAGCAGTGGGAATACAAGTTTAAAAAGGTTTTTCTTGGGAAGTGTTGCGTTTAAAGTGATGGAGCATGCTACGAATTCTGTAATTATAGCCCGCTAACTCGAAAATTAAGTTTATCTATTAAATTTTCTGATAAACAAGATATGCAATTATAAATATTCTTTAAATCCTCATTTCAAATGACTTTTTAATTACTCGAGTAGTTTCAGACCACAACCCT
>JADHRD010000110.1 GCA_016777585.1 Rhodospirillales bacterium
CTGACAGTTTCCCCTGTCTCGTAAACATGAAATTCCATTCTATCTAACTCTAAAAGTAGATCATTGGGAAATTCGATATCAGCCTTATCTATTTCATCGATTAGTAAAATGGGAAGCTCGTCAGAACTAAAAGCATCCCAAAGTTTTCCTTTTTTTATATAGTTAGCAATGTTGTTAACCTCTTCATGACCTAATTGAGAGTCACGAAGTCTAGAAACTGCATCATATTCGTATAAACCTTGTTGTGCCTTTGTTGTCGACTTAATATGCCATTCGATAAGCGGGCGCCCCAACGAAGATGCGATTTCATGAGCAAGAACTGTTTTTCCTGTACCTGGCTCACCTTTCACTAGAAGTGGTTTTTCTAGCGCTACTGCTCCATTCACGGCTATTAAAAGATCTTCTGTGGCCACATAGTTATTTGTGCTTTTAAAGTTCACGGCACTAATTTCCTCTAGTTTAGGTTTTTAACATTAATTCATTTTCAATAGATTCTATCACTTCACCAACTTTAGCTGAATTTGGGCCCCCTGCTTGTGCCATATCAACACGACCTCCACCACCTTTTCCATCAACAACATTGGCTCCAAGTTTTACTAAATCGACAGCGCTTATCTCATCTGTAAGATCGTCAGTAACGCTTACTACGATAGAAACTTTATTCTCATGTAAACTAGTTAAAGCTACCACACCCGAACCAATCTGCGACCTAAATTCATCAGCCAAACCTTTGAGATCTTTGGCTGGTAAATCATTTAGGTGCTTGCCAATAAAATTAATATTTGAAATCTTTTTAATTTCTGATTGATCATTGTTGCCACTAGCCAATTCCCTCCTAAGATCAACTATCTCTTTTTCTAATTTCTTTCTATCTTCCAGCAGAACTTCTGTTCGGCGGGGAATATCAGCAATAGGCACTTTTAATAAATTTGCCGTATCTAATAAAATTTTTGAGTCATTAATAATATAATTTTGGGCGGTTATTCCAGCAACAGCCTCAATACGCCGAACACCAGACGAAACAGCTGTTTCTGATAATATTCGGAAAACTCCAATATCCCCTGTTCTTTTCGTGTGTGTTCCACCACAAAGTTCTGTTGAAAAAAATTCTTTTTCATTCGAAAAACCCATACTTACTACGCGAACTTCATCACCATACTTCTCGCCGAACAGAGCCATCGCACCCATACCAATTGCTTCGTCTGGGGTCATCAAACGAGTTATCACCTCCGTATTTAACCGGATTTGCTTGTTAACTTGATCCTCGACTTTATCGAGATCTTCCCTACTAATCGCGGTTGGATGAGACACATCAAACCTCAGCTTGTCTTCAGCAACTAATGAGCCTTTTTGAGTGACATGCCGTCCCAATTTATTTTGTAGCGCCGAATGCAAAAGATGGGTGGCTGAATGATGAGTGCGAATTGAGGAGCGCCTCTCATGATTAACCATTAGTTCAAGTTGGTCACCCACTTTAAGCTTGGTACCAATAATTTTTCCTTCATGAACTATTAAATCTCCAAGTTTCTTTTGTGTGTTGTAAATATTAATTTTTACACCACTGTCATTATTCATGCTACCAAAGTCACCCTGTTGTCCGCCCGATTCACCGTAGAATGGCGTTTGATTTAGTATAATTAAAACATCGGATCCAGCCTCTGCTTGCATTACATTTACACCCTTTAAAACCAATGCAACTACTTCACCTTCACCAATTTCCGCATCGTAACCAAGGAACTCAGTAGCACCAAATTCTTGCTTAATATCAAACCAAACCATTTCTGTGGCCAAATCTCCGGATCCAGACCAAGACGCACGGGCATCAGACCGCTGTTTTTCCATAGCGACCTCAAAACCCTTATGGTCGATCCTGTAGCCTTGACTGCGTAAAGCATCGACAGTCAAATCTAACGGGAAACCGAATGTGTCATAAAGTTTGAAGGCAATGTCACCTGGCAAGATACCACCTGAAGATAATTTATTTGTTTCTTCGTCAAGTAATTTTAATCCACGATCCAGAGTATTTTTAAAACGTGTTTCTTCAAGTTTAAGTGTCTCTGAGATCAAATCCTGAGCACGAGCCAATTCTGGAAATGCCTGGCCCATCTGGTGAACCAGCTCGGGAACAAGTTTAAATAGAAATATATCTTCACATCCCATTAGGTGCGCATGCCTCATTGCCCTTCGCATGATTCTCCGCAGAACATATCCTCTACCCTCATTTGAAGGCAGCACGCCATCAGTTATCAAGAAACTCGTGGCACGAAGATGGTCTGATATTACCCTATGTGAAACATTATATTCACCATCTGGGGAAGTGCCCGATATTTCTGATGAGGTTCTGATTAACGATTGGAAAAGATCAGTTTGATAGTTATCATGAGTACCCTGCATTACTGCTGAGATGCGCTCTAGCCCCATCCCAGTATCAATGCTAGGCTTTGGAAGATCAATCCGTGTCTTAGAGTCTATTTGTTCAAATTGCATAAACACCAAGTTCCAAATTTCAATGAACCGATCACCATCCTCGTCTACAGACCCTGGAGGACCACCTTTAATATGGTCACCATGATCGTAAAATATTTCAGAACAAGGACCACAGGGGCCTGTTTCGCCCATCGACCAAAAGTTATCTTGTGTAGGAATTCTAATAATTTTGTCTTCAGACAGACCGCCTATTTTTTTCCAAAGTTCAAATGCTTGATTGTCCTCAGAAAACACTGTTACTAGGAGTTTTTCTTTTGGCAAAGCATACTCTTTAGTTATCAGATCCCACGCCAACTGGATTGCTTGCTCTTTAAAATAATCCCCAAATGAAAAATTTCCTAGCATTTCAAAAAATGTATGATGCCGGGCTGTATAACCAACATTTTCTAAATCATTATGCTTGCCTCCTGCACGGACACATTTTTGAGAAGTTGTTGCCCGAACATAATCTCGAGTTTCCTGACCTGTAAATATATTCTTAAATTGAACCATTCCAGCGTTTGCAAACATTAGCGTTGGATCATTTTGAGGAACCAAAAGAGAAGATGGTACTACTTCATGATTATGTTCCGAAAAATAATCGAGGAAGAGTGAACGTATATCATTTGTTGACTGCATTCGTAATACCCTAAATAAGTTTATTTCTTTGGTTTTTTACCTTGCTGGAGTTCACATGTCCAGATTCCAAATATATCCAGCAAGTAACTGGTCCTTCAAATATTAAAAAAATAGCCCAAAAAAAATCCAGGACTATTTTTTTAAATTCTTTTAATAAAAGTAAACTTTATATCAGGCTAATATAATGTTAGCTGTCCTTATCAGGTTCTGCTTTGTCAGCTAATATCGGGGAAATCATTTCTCCAGCCAATAATCCGGCATTTTCTCGTATCTTATGTTCAATATCCGCTGCAATTTCTGGATTTTCACGTAAGAAATTTTTTACATTTTCTCTACCCTGGCCTATCCTTTGGCTATTATAGGAAAACCATGAACCCGACTTTTCAACAATATCGGCTGTTACTCCGAGATCTATTAGCTCTCCCATCTTAGAGATACCTTCTCCGTACATTATATCAAACTCAATAGTCTTAAAAGGCGGCGCTATTTTATTTTTAACAACTTTTACTCGAGTGTGGTTTCCGACCACATCATCCTTGTCTTTAATCGCCCCAATACGTCGAATATCTAATCGAACTGATGAATAAAACTTTAGGGCATTTCCACCTGTTGTTGTCTCGGGGCTTCCAAACATCACCCCTATTTTCATTCTAATTTGATTGATAAATATGATCATTGTATTTGATTTAGCAACAGAAGACGTTAACTTCCGCAACGCTTGGCTCATTAAACGAGCCTGCAAACCAACATGATGGTCTCCCATTTCTCCCTCAAGCTCAGCTCTTGGAACAAGTGCGGCAACGCTATCAATAACAAGAACATCAATGGCACCCGAGCGCACTAAAGTATCCGCTATTTCCAATGCTTGTTCTCCCGCATCTGGCTGAGAAATAAGAAGATCCTCTACATTAACCCCTAGTTTTTTTGCATAACCTGGATCTAATGCGTGCTCAGCATCAACAAATGCGCATGTACCTCCTGCCTTTTGAGCTTCAGCTACTACATGCAAAGAGAGCGTTGTTTTACCTGAGCTCTCAGGGCCATAAATTTCTATAATTCTTCCCTGAGGCAAGCCGCCAATGCCGAGAGCGATATCTAGGCCCAGAGATCCAGTTGAAATTGCTTCAATCTCTAACGCATTATCAGACTGCCCTAATTTCATGATTGAACCTTTACCAAAGTTACGTTCAATTTGGCCCAAGGCTGCCTCTAATGCTTTCTCTTTATCTATATTATTCTTTTCCACAAGTCGAAGTGCTCCGTCTGGCATAATGGTATCTCCTTATTTCATAGCAGGTTTAACTGTGCAAATTTATTCTAGTGTACTTGTTTTGTTCTTATTTGCAAGCATATTTGTAAGTATCTGGAAATAAATGGTTATTATAGAAAATTTATCCCTTAATTGGAAAAATAAGAGAATCAGCGTTGAATTAAAGATAATTAATTATTTAAAAAAAAAGAGACCGATTCTATTAATCGCAACTCTATTTTTATATTTATTATATGCGACGCTGATAAAAAGTAGAAATGATCAACGATTAACCACATCTTAAAGTTCAGATTTTTTATCTGTCAAAACTTCTTTAACCTTCAGGGCTAAATCTTGAAGACTAAAGGGCTTCGATAAAAAATTAATTGTTGGATTTTCACTAATTTCCCCGGGTATCGCATCCTCCGCATAACCTGACATTAGGATTACACGAATATCTGGAAGCTCCTCTAATATCAAACGAACTAACGTGTGACCATCCATACCCGGCATCATTACATCAGTTAAAATTAAATCTATTTTATCATCGTAAGCGTTTATAACATCTAGTGCATTTTCACCATCTCGAGCCTCGAGAACCCTATAACCCTTGTTGCGTAAAGCTCGGGATCCAAACAACCTTACTGCATCCTCATCTTCTACGAGAAGGATCGTGCCAGCTCCTGTCAAATCTGGCGAAACTGATTGATTCGTAACCAGATTCTGATTAAATTGCTCAGCTTCAGCGGCGCTAAAAGCTGGCAGATATATAGAAAATGATGTTCCCTCTCCAAGAGCAGAGTCAACAAAGATATATCCATCAGATTGTCGGATAATTCCATAAACTGTTGATAAACCCAAACCAGTGCCCTCACCAACTCCTTTGGTAGAAAAAAAGGGCTCAAAGATACGACCAATATCCTCGCGCGCAATACCTGAGCCTGTATCAACAACTTTTATCAGTATATACTCGCCAGCAGACATAACCTCATGCCCGCGTTGAATCGAAGTTTCGACATTAACCCGCTCTGTCAGAACAGTAATAATACCACCACCGGGCATTGCATCCCTAGAATTTACGGCTAGATTGATTATAACCTGATCAAATTGTCCGGGATCAGTCCTAATTAAGTCTACATCGACACCATGATTAATTTCCAATTCTATATTTTCACCAATCAATCGCCTCAATAAATTTGATAAATCGCTTAATGCATCCCTAATTGCAAAAACTTTTGGCTGGAGGGTCTGTCTTCTAGAAAACGCTAATAACTGACGTACCAAATTTGCAGCTCTATTAGTATTTTGTTTTATCTGCATGATATCTGAAAATGATGGATCTTCGCTACCATGTCGGTCTAGGAGTAGATCACAAAATCCACCCATTGCGGTCAATAAATTATTAAAATCATGTGCAACTCCTCCTGCCAATTGACCAACAGCTTGCATTTTTTGAGCTTGATTGAATTGCACTTCAAGATTTTTTTGCTCAGTAGTATCTATTACATGCACTACTAATCCAACAACATCATTCTCAGTATCACAAATTCTACTAACAAAAAGAGAGGCTGTTAACTCTCTTTCACCTCCAGCCGGCATTCTAACTTCTATTAATGTAGCAGGCACAATACCCATTACTACTTTTGAAAATTGCGCATCTGCATCACTTCTATCTTCTTTATTTATTCTCTCTGACAATGGCCGAGTGAGAACTCCATCACGATGCAAGCCCAAAAGCTTCAGAAATGCTCTATTGCATTCTATGACCTCTCCCTGAATATTGAGCATGACTATCCCGACTGGGGAGTCTGAAAATAACCATGGAATTTGTTCTAATAAAGCCAAACTTGCATGGTCGCCAGATAAAGTCGCAAATGGTTCTCTAAAAACTATAGAGCGACTATATTTAAAATCACCATCTGATGAGAGCTTTTCAGATTGTACTAAATAAACTAAAAAATCCTCTCCATCTATTGGCCGTAAAATAAGAGATCCGTGCTTTCCATCTTCGTCCGTTTCGATGTTTTGCTCGCCAATCAAATCCGGAGATACAAAATCTCTAAAATAAGTAGGCACGTCTATAATATTTTTATTTTTTATTCCTAACCATTTACGAAGAATGCTGTTTATGTAACAAAACTTTCCATCAAGATCGACTGAAAAGAAACCTATTGGTGATTGATCGAGTAAATCATCAATATATTTTTGTTGTACCACTTTTTCGAATTGCTCTACTTTCTGAGTGGTAACATCATCTATGTAAAGTATTCTAAATTCGTTATATACTTCAACACTTATATTCCAGTATATGTCCTTCACACCCTCAGAAAAAAACGAGAGCTCAAACAATCCTCGCCAATTTCTGATGTCGCCAGCGCATATTTTGTTAAAAATCTCCCTTGAATCTTCACTAAGCAACTTAGAAACTTCATCAAGTATTTCGGTTTGTCCCAAATTAATACTAAATTTTTTTTCAAAATATTTTTTGAAAGCTTGATTTATGAATTGTATTTTGGACTCTTTATTAATAACCATGCATAAGTTTTTAGAGACCAATAATTCTCGAAAATATTTTTTTCTTTCTCTCTTAAACCTAGTTATTGCCCTCAAATATAAAAAAATTATCAAAGTAAGAATAAT
>JADHRD010000019.1 GCA_016777585.1 Rhodospirillales bacterium
CACTGAACAAGTTTGTAATTGGTTATCTAGAATTTTATGAGACTACTATTTAAGTTTTGAAACAAGTATATGAAACGAAGTGAATTATCAGAAGCTAATCCACTAGCCGTTTCGGCCATAATTCCCACTTATAACCGCTCGCACACTATTAGTAGGGCCATTAAGTCGGTTTTGTCACAGACATATAATATACATGAGATAATTGTTGTTGATAATGGATCAACTGACGATACGGTAGAGCTAATAAAAAAAGACTTTCCCAATATAGTTTGTATCGAGGAGAAAAAGCTAGGAGTAAGCGCTGCCCGCAATACAGGTATATCTAAAGTTGATAAAAAAAGTGAGTGGATTGCTTTTCTGGATTCTGATGACGAATGGTGCCCAAGAAAAATCGAGTCACAAGTTGCCGCTATTTTAGAGCAAAATAAATATCGTTTAGTACACACGGATGAGATTTGGTATCGGCGAGGACAGTTTGTGAATCAAATGAAGAAGCATAAGAAAAGCGGGGGTGATATTTTCCACGATTGTTTACAGCGATGTCTTGTCTCTCCTAGTAGCGTTATGATCAGGCGAGATTTGTTGAACGAAGTGGGGTTGTTTGATGAAGATCTAGCAGTTTGTGAGGACTATGACCTTTGGCTTCGTATTACGGCACGTGAAACTATTCTCCATATTGATCGCCCACTGACTATTAAATATGGGGGGCACGATGATCAATTATCTAGAAAGTTTTGGGGAATGGATCGGTTTCGAATACAATCAATTGAGAAACTTGTTGCGAGTAACGCGTTAACTGCTAATCAAGCATGTGCCGCAAAGGAGGTGGCTATTGCTAAAATTGAGATTTTAATTAATGGAGCTATGAAAAGGGGCAATGCTGAATTTGTCAATTTTTATCAAAAAAAATTAAAAGAATTTCAACAACTATAAATTTTAATTATGTTAATAGATTATTGTTTTACCATGAAAAATACACCAGTTATTTGTTGGATTGTCGCCTTAAAAGTTGAGGCTAAACCGATTATCGCATACTTTAAAATGTCACGTATTGATCATGGCTTAAAGTTCCCAATTTTTGAGGATCAAACAAAAAATAATTGTTTAATAATAACAGGAGTAGGTCAATTAAACTCCTCACAAGCCACACAATTGTTAAGGAATGAGAATAAGGCGCCTCCGTGGGCTGGTTTTATAAATATAGGAATCGCTGGACATGGAATAGCAAGTATGGGAACGCTTTTTCTGGTTGATAAAATTAGGCAGCATAATTCTACAAAATATAGTTATCCCAGTGTTGTCTTCCCTCTAAAATTGCCCCGATCTGAATTGGTAACTTCTGATTATCCTAGCACAGACTATAAGCGGGATATTTTATTTGATATGGAAGGCTATGGTTTTTTTAAGACTGCCAGCAGACTATCACCAAAAGAACTCATCATATTGCTCAAAATTGTTTCAGATGGACCAGAGGAGGATGTGAAGAATTTAACAGGAAAAAAGGTTTCTAAATTAGTTTCTGCGAATATTGGCAGCATATTAGATGTATCAGAAAAATTACGAAGCATCTCTGCTTCTGAAGCTCGACGCCTATCGCCGCCAGATATTTGCAGCGATATTTTGAGTGGATGGCATTTTACTGTTTCGCAGGAGCACCAATTAAATGCTTTGGTAAAACGATGGTTAACTGCCTTTCCAAATAGAACATTAGATAATGAAATTAAGAAATTTTCAGACTCTAAACAGATTTTATATTTTTTGAAGTCTAGTTTAGATAATAATAAAGTTGATTGGGAAAATTTGTGGTAGATACAATTTATGTTGAGGAAGAGGTTTTAGAACACCCCCGAGCTAAATTAATTATCTCTAAATTCCCCTTGGCTAGAATAATAGAGATTGATCGATTTGGAGAAGTTTTTAATAAGCGCAATCAAAATTTTAAAATACAAAAGATTAATCCTGCCATAATTTTAGCAAAGAAATATAAAAAGCTCATACTTCCGGCCCCCGATGGCTTCGGTATTGGTGGAAAGCGGAATTATTATTTCTCTCATATGTATAACTGTATATATGATTGCAGGTATTGTTTTTTGCAAGGTATGTATAGCTCGGCTAACTATGTTATTTTTATTAATTTTGAGGACTTTGCCGAACAAATTATTCAAATTAATAAGGAATTTTCTAAAGATAATATAACTTTTTTTTCAGGTTACGACTGCGATTCCCTTGCGTTAGAAAATATAACGGGTTTTTTAGATTATATTCTGCCTATTTTCAGCCCATATCCAAAATCTATGTTGGAAGTTAGAACTAAAAGTGCAAAGCTAAAACCGATGACAATTGTATCCCCGCCAGACAATTGTATTATTGCTTATAGTCTTATGCCACAAATTATGTCTGGGGTACTAGATCACAAAGCTCCCTCGATAGATCGTCGAATTAAGTCGATGACTGATTTGGCAAATAGAGGGTGGAAAATAGGACTCAGGTTTGATCCACTTATCTATGGAAAAAATTGGAAAGAACTTTATACAGAGTTGATTGTAAGTATTTCTAAAAATATTCCAAGTGAGGCCATTCATTCCATTAGTTTTGGTCCACTCCGTTTTCCTCGTGCAATGTTTCAAAAAATATTTAAATTATATCCAGATGATATACTATTCACTGGTCCTATCACCCAAAGAGGTTCAATTATGGCGTATAGCGAAGAAATTGAAAACGAGATGGCACTTCATTGTCGACAATTATTTTCTAATTTTGTTTCAGATAGTATTATTTTTCAGTGTGTATCTGAGGGAAGTTCCAATTTGTCTGACCAAGTATGAAGGGTCGACATATTTTAGTAAGTGGGTCTTCTAGTGGTATTGGCAGAGCTACTACCGAGTTATTGCTCAGTTCGGGTGCAAAGGTAACAGGTATAGCAAGGAACCATGAGCAATTTCAACCCAACGATGAAAATTATAATACTGTTGCTTTAAACTTAGGCGACCTGAGTAATATAACGAGCACCATTACAGAAATAATGACCTCATCACCAGATATAAACGGTCTCGTTAATTGTGCTGGCTTTGGTAAATTTGGAAGTCTTGAAAATTTTTCATCTGAACAAATTCAGGCCTATATTAATGTAAATCTTATTTCACATCTCATTGTGACACGGTCCGTGATATCGCAATTTAAGTCAAGTGAAATGGGGGATATTATATTTATGGGGTCTGAGGCCGCTTTGAGGGGTTCACAAATGGGAAGTCTTTATTGTACAGTTAAATTTGGTATTCGAGGTTTCGCACAATCAATTAGACAGGAAAGTGCAGATAAGAATATACGTGTTACAATAATTAATCCAGGTATGGTAAGAACAGAATTTTTTAATGATTTAAAATTTCGGCCTGGTGATGATGATAAAAATGCTATTGAACCAAGTGATGTTGCTAAATCTATTCTAACTGTTTTATCTATGCGACGAGGAACGGTTATTGATGAAATAAATCTTACACCTCAAAAAAAAGTGATTAAATTTGATTAGTTTTCTAGTTCATAGCTTTGGGGTTTAAATTTAAGGGTTATAGGTCGAATTACTAACAGGAAATAAAGATGGCATTAAGTATACCCCGAAATATCTATAATGAAGAACATGAGATATTTCGCAATAGTGTTGCTAATTTCATTAAGGAAGAGGTTCTGCCTCATTATGCTCAATGGGAGGAAGAGGGAAGAACTCCCCGAGATGTATGGTCTAAAGCCGGAAAGATAGGAATCTTAGGAACAAGTACGTCAGAAGAATATGGTGGCATGGGGGGAGACTTCTTTTTTGACGCTATTGTACTTGAGGAACTTGGCCGTTTTGGTGTTTCAGCACCCTCTTTTGATATGCACTCATTTATAATTGCTCCTATATTGCATAAATTTTGTACCGAAGATCAAAAAAGATCTTGGCTCCCTAAAATGGTTAGCGGTGAATGGATTTCAGCGATAGGCCTTACCGAGCCTGGTGGGGGCAGTGATTTGAAAGAAATTAAAACTCGTGCTCAAGCCGACGGTAATAACTTTATAATTAATGGGGCTAAAACGTTCATTACGAACGGGCATATCGCAGATTATATACTTTTAGCAGTTAAAACTAATCCTGCTTTGGGTTCAAAAGGAGTTTCTATGTTCTGGGTTGATCTTGCCCTGGAAGGGGTAAGTCGAGGGAAAAACCTTAAAAAGATAGGAAATAAAGCACAGGACACAGCAGAACTCTTTTTTGATAATGTATGCGTGCCCGCGTCGCACATGGTAGGTTATTTGAATCAGGGATGGTCATTATTAATTGATGGATTAGCTCAAGAAAGGCTAGTTGTAGCGCTACGTTCTATCGCTATGGCAGAAGTAGCTGTCGAACAAACTATTAATTATACAAAGGAACGAAAAACCTTTGGGCAAACCGTATTTGATTTTCAAAACACACAGTTTAAACTTGCTGAAATGTCTGCTGATATCGAGGCGGGTAGGCCATTTATGGATCGCTGCATAGAACTTCATGCTAAAGGCGGAGTAACACCTGAATTAGCTGCAAAAGCAAAACTGTGGGCTACTGAACTGGCAGATAGAATATTAGATGATTGTTTGCAACTTTATGGAGGATACGGATATATTTGGGAATTTCCAATAGCAAGGGCATGGGCGGATGCTCGAGTACACCGTATTTACGCTGGTACGAATGAAGTAATGAAGTATATCATAGCAAAGAGTCTTTAATGCGAATTAAATGTAAAGACATCAAGTAAAGTCAATATAATAATTAGTATTACGAGAGATTTATTATGATTGCAGTGGACTTTAAAGAGGAACAAGAAAAAAATTATTAACGAGAATTATTTTATGGAGGCTAGTAAATATGACTATTTTGGATAATCAGCGCGTTATAGCAATTGAGGAGCACTACTATGATCCTGAGGTTGTAAAACATTTTGATGGTCGAGATGGGAAATTAGCAGGCTTTCTAAAAAAGACTTTGTTGGATGTTGGTAAGGCTAGAATTGACTCTATGGATGAGGCTGGAATAGACGTTCAAGTTCTTTCCCATGGTGCCCCGTCAACCCAAAAACTGGCAGCTGATATTGGGCCTGGGATAGCTGCAGCTGCTAACGATAGGTTGTATGAGATTTGTCAAACAAACCCAGATAGGTTAGCTGGTTTTGCCAATTTAGCCACTGCTGAACCAGTTTCAGCGGCTGACGAGCTGGAACGAGCGGTAAAACAACTTGGTTTTAAGGGTGCTATGATACACGGCCTGACAGGTGGAGAGCTGTTTATTGATGATCAGCGTTTCTGGCCTATTTTTGAGAGGGCTGAGGCGCTAGACGTGCCAATCTATCTTCATCCTGGTATTCCGCATGAAAAAGTTATTGAGGCTTACCTTGGCGATTACATTGAAAAATATCCAGGTTTCTTAAATGCAGGTTGGGGTTTTACGTTAGAAACTGCTACTGCTGGCATTCGGATGGTGCTTTCAGGCGTTTTTAAAAAATATCCAAATCTGAAAATAATATTAGGACATTTAGGAGAAACTCTACCTTTTTTGATGTGGCGAATAGACTTAGCTTTGAATCGCCCCGGAAATGATGGTGTAGAGTTTCGTAAAATTTTCTCAAATAATTTTTATATCACAACGTCCGGTTTCTTCTCAGATCCAGCGCTAATGCTATGCATTCAGGAAATGAGTGCTGACCATATCCTTTTTGCTATTGATTATCCATTCGTTCCTAATGAACCGGGGCCCAAATGGATGGAACGAATTATGTTAAATAGTGTTGATAAGGCCAAGATATTACATGGTAATTCAGAAAAACTATTAAAATTATAGAAATATAAAAATTCAGAATTATTAGCTGTCTATATTTTTTAATACTGGGTAAAAAACGAGAATAATCGATGATTAGTAATCGGAGGGATTTTTTATCTGCTTGCTTTGATAAAGCGATTGAGGCTGTTCAACCATCATCATGTATAGCTAAGTTTATTCCTGATCCGCCTCGAGGCAGAACTGTAGTTATTGGTGCAGGTAAAGCCTCTGCGGCTATGGCTAAATCTTTAGAAAAATATTTTAAAGGACCTTTAACTGGAACGGTAGTGACTCGCTACGGATACAATGTTCAATGCGAATTCATAAATGTAATTCAAGCATCGCATCCAATACCCGACGAAACGGGAGTAAGAGCAGCAAAAATAATTCTTGAAGAGGTTCAGGATCTCACCGAGGATGATCTTGTAATTTGTCTCATTTCAGGCGGAGGATCATCGTTACTTACCCTGCCAGCGTCTGATTTAACAATTATAGAAAAGCAATTAATCAATAAAAAATTATTGTTATGTGGAGCGACAGTTAGTGAAATTAATACTGTTCGTAAACACATATCGAGGATTAAAGGTGGTCAGTTAGCGCTAGCTTGTTTGCCAGCCCCTGTTTTGACATTGGCAATATCTGATGTTGTTGGAGATGATCCGTCTGTAATTGCATCTGGCCCAACTGTTCCAGATCGCAGTACATGCGACCAAGCGTTAAAAATTCTTGAGAAATACGAGATAACAGAGCCAAAATCAATTCTCAAGTATCTGCGTTCTAAAAAGAAAGTAGAATCTAAGCTCGCTCCTAAGGTTTTCAATAAATTTAAGTTTGAGATGATAGCGAATAATCGAATGGCATTGGAAGCTTCAGCAAATTTTGCAAAAAAGTCTGGAATAACGCCCATTATTTTGGATGAAGGTTTACAAGGTGAAGCAAAGAAAATGGGTTACGACCTCGCAGATGAAGTGCAAAAATATATTAATGCTAAACCATGTCTTTTATTATCGGGTGGTGAATTAACGGTGAATGTAACTGGAACCGGAAAAGGGGGACCAAATATGGAGTTTTTATTAGCATTAGCATTAGGCCTTAATGGCCGCTCTGACGTTAGTGCTGTAGCCTGTGATACAGATGGTATTGATGGTTTTTCTGAATATGCAGGAGCGTTTATAACGCCGGAAACTTTAGTTTCAGCTCAAAAGGTTGGGCTAAACCCAGATTTTATGCTGGCAAATAATGACTCGTATAATTTTTTTAAAGAATTAGACAGTTTGGTTCAAACAGGTCCTACCTATACAAATGTGAATGACTTTCGTGCAATTTTGCTTTGTGACTAAGTTTCTTTTGCCAAGTTAAACATTTTCGAACCAAATAGATCGCGTGCTTCATCGTATTGTGATTTTGTTGCCTGGGTGAATAATTCCTGTTGCGTAGTTGTTAATTCAACTATCTCACAGCCTGCCGCTTCAATTGCTTTGCGGGAGTCAATTACTTCCTGTTCAGCTTGTTCTCTCTGCCACAAAACAGCTTCGTGAACAGCTTCACTCATTGCTATTTTAAGTTCCTCAGGCCATGAATAATATGTCGTTCGGTTACACATGATGCTTCTCGAGATATAAAAGTGGTTAGATATTGTATGGTATTTATGGTGATTGTGAACGCCATAGGTCACTGTATTTGCGAATGGATTTTCTTGAGCATCTAAGGTACCGTCGATCACACCATTAATAGCCTCTGTTAAGTCCATGCGCATGGGTGTTGCTCCCAAGAGTGAAAAAGTTTTTGCTTGAAATTCACTTGGTAAAACTCTGATCTTCATATTCTTAAAGTCATTTGGTGTTTGAATTGTTCTTAACCGATTTGAAATATGCCGGAACCCATTTTCAAAATAACCTAGAATTTTATAATTAATTCTCTCTTCTGTTTTTTGGGATAAATAAGCGCCTAATTCCCCATCCATACAATTTCGCGCATGATGATTATTTTTGAAAAGAAACGGTAAATCAACAAAGCCAAGTTCGGGTACTTGATCAGTTAGATAGCTGGATGATTGATATGATATGGTTAGAAAACCGTGCTCTGTTAACCATAAAATATCATCGGCTTTGTAACCCAAGTCCATAATATTATAAATATATTTAATATCAACATCAGTACCAAATTGATTTTCTAGTCTATTCCCGATCAGTTTAATAGATCTGCTAAATGAGGTGGTTGGTGGGCCGTAGCCTCCAAGCCTTATTTGGTAAGGTTTACTCAAAATAAAATCCTAACAAAACAAATTTATCTTCTGTACTTTAAGACAAATTTATAACACTTTCTATAGTTAAAAACTATTGAACTTTTAAATCAAAGAGCTTTGATATTTTAATGCTTATTCAATACGTATGGTGAAATTATGTGCGGTATAGCTGCTATTTTCAATTATTCCAATGCTCCATCACGAGTAGACGAAGAGGAATTGTTAAGGGTGCGTGATAGGATGGCTGCTAGGGGTCCAGATGGGGCTGGGATTTGGTTATCGGATGATGGCAAGGTTGGACTTGCGCATCGAAGACTTGCGATTATCGAAGTTGGTTCAGCCGGCGCACAACCAATGTCACTAAAAGATGAGATTGGGAATATCCGATTAGAAATATCATTTAATGGCGAGATATATAATTATTTAGAACTCAAAAAGGAGCTTATCAGTAAAGGGCGCCGATTCGATACGAATTCAGATACCGAGGTTCTATTACAACTTTATGACGAATACGGCCCTGAAATGCTTCTTCGATTGCGGGGCATGTTTGCCTTCGTGATTTGGGATGTTGAAAAAAAGGGAATGTTTCTTGCCCGAGATCCATATGGGATTAAGCCATTATATTATTCTGATAATGGTAAGACGCTGCGATTGGCCTCTCAAGTCAAAGCACTGTTATCGGGAAGAGAAATTTCACGTGCACCAAATCCAGCTGGACATATCGGATTTTTCACCCTTGGGTATGTCCCCGAGCCTCATACAATGTACAGAGATATTAAAAGTCTATCAGCAGGTACTTATGCCTGGTTTGATTGCACAGGTAAAAAAGAGTTTAAAACTTATTTTTGCATGAGAAAAGAGATGATCGAACTCGAAAAACAGAATTTAGATGTTGCCCCACTTCATCTAAGAAGTGCATTGTTGGAGAGTGTAGAGCATCATCTTGTTTCGGACGTGCCTGTTGGCGTATTTCTATCCGCTGGGCTGGACTCTTCGAGTATACTTGCATACGCTTCGGAAATTTCTAAGGGCTCAATTGAGAGTATAACATTAAATTTTGACGAATTTTCAGGTAGCCACTCCAACGAGTCCCCTTTAGCAAAAGAAGTTGCTGGTTTATATCAATCAAACCATCATGCGCCCACTATCAATGCAGAAGATTTCTCTACTATTAAAAGTAATCTAATAGAATCCATGGACCAGCCCTCTATTGACGGTGTGAATACCTATTTTGTCGCCCGGGAAGCAGCAAGAAAAGGTTTGAAAGTTGCCTTGTCGGGGGTAGGGGGTGATGAAGTTTTTGGTGGCTATGACACTTTCAAACAGGTTCCATCAATCGTAAAAAATATTGGCTGGATACCAGGGATCGGAAATTTTGGAAGGGTATTTCGTAAGATAAGTGGTCCTTTACTGAAGCAGTTAACTTCACCGAAGTATGCCTCACTGTTTGAGTATTCAAGCGATTATGGCTCTGCCTATATTTTGCGCAGAGGATTATTTTTACCGTGGGAGTTACCAGAGTTTCTTGATAAGACATTTGTTGAAGAAGGTTGGAAGAACCTTAATTTAAATAATATGGTCAACGAATCAATAGATGGGATATCCCTGCCAAAAAACAAGGTATCTGTTCTCGAAAGCCAATGGTACATGAAGAATCAACTTCTAAGAGATGCAGATTGGGCAGGTATGGCTCATTCATGTGAAATTAGAACGCCTTTAATTGATTCCTTTCTTTTTAAAAAAATTGCTGCCAGGGCATTTAATAAAACTGATATGGCTCATGGGTTAAAAAGACCACTGCCCAACAAACTTATTAATAGACCGAAAACGGGCTTTGCGATTCCAGTCCATGATTGGATTCTATCAGGTAAAAACGATGAAGTTGTAGATCGCGGCATTCGCGGTTGGGCTAAAATAGTTTACAAAGAAAATTTTGTGACATAAATTTCTGATTAAAAGTTTAACAGTTCTAATACTAATAGTTAAATAAAAAGTATTTTTGTTCATATTATTGATCAGCTAAACCTAGGATGGATTAAACAAATGGCTTCTTTCTCCGCACAAATCCCCTACGGCGCATATTGGTCATCGCCATTTACAAAGTGGCAAGGCCATTTATCTCATCTGCATAGTATTGAATTTGCTGCTTATGTCGCGAAAAAAGAGTTAGAAAAGAGGAAAATAAGTCCAGAAGTTTTTGATTATGCTGTTCTCGGAATGACTGTTCCTCAGTATCAGTCTTTTGTGGGATTGCCTTGGTTTACTGGAATGATTGGCGCTCCTAATCTCCCAGGGCCGAGTATATCTCAGGTTTGCGCCACGAGCGTTAGGTGTATTCAAGACGCAACTCAGAATATTGAGTGTAACTCGGGAAATGTCGCGATTGTAGCAACAATGGATCGTATTTCTAATGGTCCACAAGTATATTATCCATCTCCTTCTGGGATAGGCGGCACGGGTGTTCACGAAAATATTACTCTTCATAATATGCAAAATGATCCATTAGGGCATCACTCCATGCTTGAAACAGCTGAGAATGTTGCAAAGAAACATAAAATTACGACTGAATACCAACATGAAATAGTTTCAATTAGGCAAGAGCAATACCAAAGGTCTTTGGATAATAATTCTGCATTTCTAAGGCGTTTTATGTCCTTACCTTTCGACGTTCCATCGGCTAACCTCAAGCGAATAATTGCCACATTGGATGGAGATGAGGGGGTTTTTGAATCGGATCCTAATAAACTGGCTTCACTTAAACCTGTCATGAGCGGCGGTACCGTGACATATGGTGGACAGACTCACCCGGCCGATGGAAATGCGTGCATTGTTATATCAAAGCCCGAAAAATCAGCTGAATTGAGTAGTGACCCAAATATCATTGTTGAGATAAAAGGCTTCGGGTCATCACGTGTGAAAAATGGATATATGCCGGAGGCCCCGGTTCCGGCTGCAAAAAAAGCACTGGAATTTGCAAATTGTAGATTAGATGATATTGATACTGTCAAAACTCATAACCCATTTGCAGTCAATGATGCATATTTTGCCATGCAAACGGGTTATGACATCAAAAAAATGAACAACTATGGTTGTACTTTAGTTTGGGGTCACCCCCAAGGCCCTATGGGAGTAAGAGCGATCATTGAATTGATAGAAGAGCTCGTTGTTCGCGGAGGAGGGACTGGACTGTTTACCGGTTGTGCCGCTGGTGATACTGGTATGGCAGTTGTAATCAAGGTTACTGATAAAAATTAATGATTGTTTGGTAATGGTAAAAAAAAATAAAAAATATGACTATATTATTATAGGTGCGGGCTCAGCAGGTTGTGTTTTAGCCAATCGTCTTAGTGAGGATATTAAAAATCAGGTTCTTTTGGTGGAAGCTGGACCAAAAGACTATGATCCCATGATTAAAATACCCCTGTTGTGGATGCAGTTCGTGAAAAAAAGACGACTGGATTGGGGCTATGACACTCAACCAGAAGCATTCATGGATGGACGTGAAATCGAATGTGTAAGGGGCAGAGTTGTTGGGGGATGTTCTTCAATTAATGCAATGACAGTTGTTCGGGGAAACGCTGGTGATTACCAACGGTGGCAGAAAACCGGACTAGAGCATTGGGGTTATAATGATGTTTTGCCTTATTTTAAAAAAATAGAGAATTGGGAAGATGAGATAAACCCCGAATCTCAAAATGAATATAGGGGGACCAATGGTCCTCTAAAAGTAAGATTTAGCAAATATCAAGATCCCCTCTATACAGCTTATTTAGAAGCTGCTGATAATATAGGGCTTGGATTAGCTGAAGATTATAATGGTGTTAATCAAATCGGGTTTTCGAGATCACAACAGAATATATTTGAGGGGCGAAGGTTTAGTGCGGCTGATGCGTATTTAAAACCTATCGTTAATAGATCTAATTTAACAGTTTTAGATCGCCAGTTCGTTACCCGACTTTTATTTGAAAATAAGAAAGCCATTGGCATCGAGGTGGCAAATCGATCTGGTGATTTGAGTATTATATCGGCTGATAGAGAAGTTGTGCTTTCAGCTGGTGCAATTAATTCTCCGCATTTATTAATGTTATCGGGAATAGGCCCCGCCCAACAATTAGAAAAACAGGGAATCAGAGTAGTGTTAGATGCGCCCGAGGTTGGTAAAAACCTTCAGGATCATATTTCGGCGAGTGTTGGTTATAAAAGAAAAACACCAGGACCTTTCTTGCCAAAAACCCGAATTGATCGTTTAACCATAGGTTTGCTAAGTGCGTATCTTTTTGGAACTGGTGTTGCCGCTGACTTTCCGGGCGGCTTGAACGGTTTTGCTAATGTCGATCCTAGTTCAGACGTTCCGGATACTCAGATCCTATTTAATGGAGCTCCGGCTAATGCATACCCCTGGTTCCCAATTTTTAAACCAAAATGGGAGGATGGGTTTGGCTGCAGGGCTGTGCTTTTGCATCCAGAGAGTAGAGGCTCTCTAGAATTAGTTTCATCAAATCCCACAACTTTAATGCAATTAAGACAAAATTTTCTGTCTACTGAGAATGATAGAAAGATGCTACGAGATGGCTTTAAAGTTTGTCGCCATCTCTCGGAAGACCCGGCTCTTGATGAATTTCGATCTGATGAGGTATTACCAGGTAACTTGGTTAAAACGGATCAAGAGATTGATGAACATATTCGCGCGACTGGTATTTCGGTCCATCATCCATGTGGGACATGTCGAATGGGCTCAGATCATAGTTCTGTAGTCGACGGGACTCTTAAAGTTAGAGGGATAGATAATTTACGTGTTGCAGATGCGTCAGTAATGCCTGATATTATTAGCGGTAATATTCAAATACCTGTCTTAATGATTGCTGAACGTGCTTCAGAGTTTATCATTAACCAAAGACATTGATTACCTTATAGAAGGTGTTATTCAGAAAGAATAAAACTAATAAATTATTATAAACTTATCAGAGGAAATATTATGAAAATTGCAATTCCAGATCTTGTCTCAAATTCCTATTTTCCCGCTATAGCTGCCGTGGACCTAGGCTTTTTCGAAGAGGAAGGTTTGGATATGGAGCTAGAGTTAATATTTCCCGTTGATCATACACTTGAAAAGATGAGAGATGGCGAAATCGATTTTGTTGGAGGATCAGCCCACTCTACTCCTCATGCTTTTCCCGGCTGGAAGGGCGGTAAGCTATTAGGAGCATTAGCTCAAGGAATGTACTGGTTTTTAATTTTAAGAAGTGATCTAGGAGCGGGGCAAGGTGATATTGAAGCTGTCAAAGGTCTAAATATCGGAGCCGCGCCGTTGGTTGATCTAGGGTTAAAACATTTACTTACCGAATATGGTATTGATCTAGAGGCCGACAAAGTAAATATTGCGCCGGTACCAGGTGCCTTCACGGGAAAGAATGTAAATTTTGGAGTTACTGCCGCAAGAGCATTGCAAGATGGTAAAATTGATGGGTTTTGGGCAAATGGAATGGGAGCCGAGGTTGCTGTTAAGTCGGGTGCTGGAACATTGGTTATAGATGCGCGCCGAGGAGACGGCCCTTCCTCGGCATTTAATTATACAATGCCAGCTTTAATCACGTCAGAGAAATTAATCAGTGAGAACCCTGATGCTTGCGCTGCTGCAGTAAGAGCTCTTGTAAAAACACAAAATGCACTCAAAGATAATTATAAATTGGCAACCGAAGTTGGTCGAAAAAGATTCCCCGCAGAGGAAGCAGAGTTAATTGCCGATATAATTCAACGTGATCTTCCGTTTTATAACGCGGCAATTACCCCAGAATTTATCTCTGGAATGAGTTCATTCTCGCAGGCAATGGGTTTGATTGATAGCGAGGTCACGTATGAAAATGCTGTGGCAACTCAATTTAGTGACCTTTGGTCCGCTTAATATCAAGCGGTAGCATTTGATTTATTAATCGAATTAATCATAGAAACCTGCATCATTAGCTCGAAGGATTTGTCAGAGTTGTCGCGAACAGCTCTGATCTCATCTTGACGTTGCCTGCGAATTTTTGGATCTTTTTCTTCCATTATCTTTTTATTGCGTATTGAATGGGCTTGAACATACTCCACCGCAATGGGACGCCTTTGACGATCATATAGGTCCAGAAGTTTTTCGCTTTCTTTATTATTAAGTATTTGAACGAGTTTTTTTGCAATATTAACACCGTCATGAACACCGCCATTCATTCCCATTCCACCCAGAGGATTATTTACATGGGCTGCATCGCCTGCGAGCAACACTCGGCCTTTTCGATAAGTTTCTGCAACACGTTGATTAACAGGATAAAGTGTGGAGTGTGATACAGTATACTTTTCTGATTTTGGAGCAAAGCCTTGGATGCGCGATTCGAGAAAATCCTCATCTAGAAGTTCTTCTTCAGACATTTCTGGATTAGTGGGAATTAAAAACCGCCACATTTCTGGGGCTCTTATTACAGCACACCATTCTTCTGGGTCAGTAATATAGGCTACTGGACACATGTCTGGAACGACATCGGTAATTTCATCTTTTGTACTTACCACCATAAATAATTCAGGATAGGTAAAACCTGGAAATCCAATATCTAATGATTTCCGCGCAAAACTCCGAGACCCATCACAAGAGATTAGATAATCTGCGGTGATTGATTCTGTTTCACCATTTGTTTCATAATATACAGTTACAGAATTATCATCTTGCTCAAGACTTAGAGCCTTTGAACTAAATTTTTGATTAACATGCGGGTAATCCGCTAATATTCCGGAAATTATGCGGGTAAGTTTGTATTGCTCTGCCTGAACCCTATAAGGATGATTAGTGTGTTCGGCTATCGCAGACATATCAAATTCGGCGACCAATCCATCTGCTCTATCTCGATATTGAAATTTTGGAGTGATAAGTCCTTGCTTAATAATCTCGCTTACTACTCCGAGTTCTTCCAACATATCTAATGTTGGTGGATGAAAGGTTGATGCCCGCATATCCAAGGGTAAATCATTCTCAGCTTCGAGGAGTGTTACGTGGATTCCAGCTTTTGCTAAAATTAACGCTGATACACAACCAACTGGTCCAGCGCCGGTAATTATAACGTGAGACTTTTCTTTCATATTTTTATTTTCCGACAAAAAATTGTTTCCCCTTACTAAAACCTTATAACGATTTTTTAGAACTGTTCAAATAACATTCCTCTCCCAATGAATTTATCATTAATTCCAAGAGCTCTCAATGAATGCCATATAGACGCTACATTGATCGGGATTACTGGCTTACCCAATTTTTGCTCGAGTGTGGGGAATTGATCAACGGTACTTAAATTTGTTCCAACTTGTACGATTGCATCCACCTTATCGCTATCAAGCTCGTTGAGAACAATATCTATAACATCGTGTCGTGGGGTATGGGAGATTGATGTTGCAGTATCACATTTTAGACCAAAAACTTTAATAACATTAAAGCCAGACTCAGAGAAGAATCTGAATACCTGCTCATCGCCTACCGGCTGATAAGGGGTCAGCACGGCGACATTTTTCACTTTAAAAGAATTTAGAGCGTCTTGTACTGCCTTTGCGCCTGATGTAAGACCCATTTCCGGGCCCATAACATCCCGGAGTTTTTGCTCAAATTCAGCATTGCCTTCTAGTCCTCCCCAAAAGGTCTCTGCAGACATTCCCATCATTATATAATCCATCTCCGCGGTGAGAATATCTCGCATTGCAAGAGGAATAGTGGGTCTAATCGCTTCAATAAATGCAAGAAACATATTGTCGCTCGTTAAATCAGGTTGGTTGACCCAGAAACGAGCAAAATGCCAAGTTAAACCTTCTGGCATAAAACGCTGGCAGTCGTATTCAACCGCTGTATTTGTTGATGGAATTACTACGCCAATTCGCCCTCTCGATCCAATCCAAGGTTCCTGTGGTTTGGTTAATTCTATTATTTGATCCATGCTTATTATCCTCTTAGGGGTAGTTGGTTATTTTATCTTTAATCTACATAATTTTTTATCATAGCAAAAGTTGATTATTTAATTTTAATAGTATTCTCAATAAATATTTATTCGTTATCTGTTAACTGACAGAGATTTATCACGACTTAAAATGGTTGCAGCTATTATTATAACGGTGCTTCCTGCCCAAACCCAACCATCTGGAATCTCATTAAAAAAGATATAACCAAATATAGCCCCTGCTATTAGTCTAAAGTAAATCATTGGATCCGCAATTGTTATATCAGCAAGTCTATACGCTTGTGTTGTAGCAAGATGCGCCACCGTAGAACATACGGCATTCACGCTAACCAAAAACCACCCCCACATATCTGGCCAAGACCAGAATAATAAAGCAGGAATTAAAGTTAGAGGAGCAGAGATGAGTGTCATCCAAGCTACAACGGTCGAAACAGGCTCATCAATGATTAATTTTTTAGCAGTTAAATTTGAGGCTGCTTGTTGCAGGGTGTAAGCAATAATAAGCAAAACTCCAAAACTAATAGTTATAAAACCAGGCCTAACAATAATAACCGCGCCTAAAAGGCCAATAAAGATTGCAGCCCACCTATTAAATTTGGATGTTTCACCTAAAAATAAAATCGCTCCACCCGCTGAGAAAAGCGGAGTGATAAAAGCAAGAGCGATAACCGTTGCGAGTGGAGTAACCGTAACACCAACGTATAAACATAAGAGTGCCGTGGTTTGCAAAACTCCCCTAAGGAAATGGAGTTTTAATCGAGGTCCAGGGTTCCATATAAAGTCTTTATTGAAAAAAACATGAGCTAAAAGAACAACTCCTAATATGCTTCTAAAGAAAACAACCACAAATGGATGCATATCGATAGCTGCCATTTTTACGGCGACATTACTTGCACCAAAAGCAGCTCCCGCTAAAATCATCCATAAAATCCCCTGTATATTGGAATTTATTTGAGATTGGAGATTTTTACTCATTATAACTCTACCTTTTATATCTTTATTTAAATTTGCCAATAAAAATCATTAATTTATTGATTAAAGGGATTTATCATTCCTTAGATTTGTATAATATACCGAGAAAAAAATTATATTTCAGGATTTCAAAAATGTCAGAAGATAATCGGGTTTTGATCGCTGGTGGGGGCCCCATCGGTTACACGACTGCTATAAATTTAGCTAAGTATGGTATTCCATTTACACTTTTTGAGGCTGGAAGTGGAATATCAGAGGACCCAAGAGCTGCAACTATCCATCCCCCGACATTAGAAATGTTTGAGACTATAGGCCTAACTCCAATTTTCTTAAAACGAGGGTTTGTTACTCAAAACTATCATTATCGTGATCGTAGGCAAGGCCTAATAGCAGACTTTAATCTTGGGGTTTTAAAAAATGATACTCCATTTCCATATCGTGTGATGCTCGAACAGCACAAGATCAGTAATATTATTTTAGATAACTTAAGTGAGTTTAATAATCATAAAATTTTAAATAATCACAGTGTTCAAAGCGTAAGACAAGATGATGAAGGGGTGGTCGCAATTGTAAATACACCTGATGGCACGCGCGAGTTCCGTGGCAGGTATATTGTGGGTTGTGATGGTGGTCGTAGTAATGTTCGCAAGGCAATGAATGTTGATTTTGAAGGGTTTGAATTTGAAGAGAGATTTCTAGTTGTAAGTACGCCTTATGATTTTGCTCAACATGGCTATGCTATAACAAATTATATTGCTGATCCTGAGGAGTGGTGTGCTTTATTCTGCGTAAAAGGTCCCGATGATAATGGTCTATGGAGAGTGGTATTTCCAAATGATTCAACTTTTTCAGAGGAAGAGATTTTTGATGATGAGACAATTGAAAAAAGACTACAGGGATTTCAGCCGCGAAGTGAGCCCTATGAAATTATTCATCGAAACCTTTACCATGTTCATCAACGTGTCGCGAATAAATATCGTGAGGGTCGAGTAATAATTGCGGGTGATGCCGCGCATATCAATAATCCCTTAGGTGGGATGGGAATGAATTTTGGTTTTCATGATGCTTTTAATTTGACAGAGAAATTAAATCAAATCTGGTTTAATAATGGTTCGGAAGATTTGCTGGATCTTTATGAACGTCAGCGTAAAACAGTTGCCTCTGAATATCTTCAGGCTCAGAGTATTGAAAATAAAAAGAATTTGGAGCGAAAAAATCAAAATGAGAGAGAAGAATTCTTCAATGAATTAAGAGCGATTACATCAGATGATGAAAAACAACGGAAATATTTAAGGCGTGTGGCTATGATCGAAGGTATAGAAAGAGCAAAATCAATTGCTTGATTAAATCTCAGATCTTTTTTGTTTAAACTCTAATGTTAGAAATGAACCACAAATGAATCCTCCCGCTATTTCAAATAAATAAGCTTGTGAAAAAGTTTGCGATGGTAATAGTAAAAATAATCCGCCAATGACATAGCAAAATCGATGCAGCTTAGAGAGCGCACTCGTGAGGTAGCCGATAAATCCAGCAGAGGTAAACCAAATTCCAGCGATCGCAGTGAAAAATGTAATAGCAATATCAATGCTGTTTCCAACCATAATGAGATTAGGAGCTAGCACAAATAGGAAAGGAACAATAAAAGCTGGCCAACCGAATCGGCATGCTGACCAAGCCGTGGCCATGGGCCCCGTTTCAGCTAGCTTAGCTGCCGTAAAAGCTGCTAAGGCAACTGGTGGAGTAATCATTGACATTAGTCCAAAATAAAGAACAAAAAGGTGCGCGGCTAATGGCTCAACGCCCAGATCAATAAGTGGTTGTGTCGCTAATACTGCTAAGAGAAAATAGATTGCCGTGGTTGGCATTCCCATTCCTAAAATTATGCAAATAAACGCTGTTAGGACTAAAAGTAAAAATAAATTACCCTCACCCACCTGAACCAACATAAAGGTAAGCCCAAAACTTAAACCTGTTGCTTCTAATACACCTATAATTAAACCTGCTGCAGCACCAATAATGATGATATCAACAGAAATCTCACCAGTTTTCTTTAGGCATGTCCAAAGAGTAATTAAATTTAGGCGATTTCCTTTGTAGGTAAAAATGCAACCTAGTATGCATATTGATGCGGTTCCGAACAACGCTGCCGTTTCCGGGGGAGCATTTAACCAGAATAAGGTGCCCAATAAAATTATAAAAGGAACTAAAAAATACCAACCTGATTTCATAACCTTACTAAATTGTGGTATCTGATCATCAGGTATTGGCTTAATCCCTATTTTCCCTGCTTCCAAATCTGCTTGGAGAAAGACTGAAATGTAATATAAAAGTGCCGGTAAAATAGCTGCTACTATAACTTCTTGATAAAGTACATCAGCAAGTTCTGCCATAAGAAAGGCTGCTGCCCCCATTATCGGTGGCATAATTTGTCCACCAGTTGATGCTACGGCTTCAATCGCACCGGCTACTTTTGCAGAATATCCACCTTTTCGCATTAGCGGGATAGTTATAACCCCTGTTGATGCGACGTTAGAAACTGCGCTTCCTGAAATTGAACCAAATAAGCCTGATGCCACGACGGCAATTTTTGCTGAACCGCCCCGAGAACGTCCCATTAATGCCGCAGCTAAATCAGTAAAATATTCTGACCCTCCAGACCTTAATAATACTTGGCCCAAGAAAATAAAAACTACAACTACTGTAAAAATGATTATTAATGGCGTGCCTAAAAGCGCATTTGTATCCATTCCTAAATAGGAAAAAAATTTAGTAATCTCAAGAGATCTCCCTGATAATGTGCCCGGGATCAGGTGACCAAAAAGGCCATAGGCAAAGAACACTAATAGAATGCATAAGAGTCCCCAACCGGCAGTTCGCCTTAGTGCCTCAGAAGTAAGAATGATCAGTAAAAAACCAAGAAAAGACGCTTCTTTTGGCATGTAGGCAATCTGGTCCAGAAGTAGAGGATATCTGAAAAATAAATACCAACCCAAAAAAAAGCCAATGGCCGCGGCAATTGCATCGTACCAGGGGAGGCTTGTGTAGATCTTTTTAGATGCTCTTACATTCAGGTAAATTATTGCAAAAGCTAGTCCAAGTATGCCGCATATAACTTGTTCAGTTATAAGCCCTATACCCAAATCTATAAGAAAGCCACTGGCCCAAATAATTCCTATAATAGCAAGGGTCGATGCAAGCCACGGAGTTAACGCCCGCGCCACTCTAGATTGTGGTGCGGGCGCATTATTTGTTACCTCGGTAGTATTTTCTACCGCCAAATACCTTTCTCCTTAAATAATTTGATTGACCCAGGGTGGTATTCTAGATCTCCCTGTTTCTTTGACATGGACTTTGGTGAAAATCCCCGCCACATTCCAGATGCACCAACAAGAGCTTTTTTATTTTCAAACATTGCTTTAGTAACTCTGTAAACCACGTCATCGGCTACACCTTTTCCGGCAAATAACATATAGTCAAAGTGAAACAAGTTTGTCGGCACTTCAACACCTGGAATTTTTGCATTTGGTTTGACGGTTAAAATTTCAGCGCCTGGCATCATTTCAGCAACTTTTGCTTGAGTAGCCGCGGACATGTCCATTGAAATAAACCTTATGCCGCCGACCTTTTTAGCAATTAGCTTCATAAATCCTGAGCCATATGCACCGATTGCAAAGTCAATTTTGCCAGCCATTAGAGCTTTCCAACTGGGAACTAGTGCAGAAATGGGGATATTTTTAGTATCTGAGACTGTTAGATTGCCAGTTGCTAACGCAGTTTTAATAATTTCGTTAAACAAAGGTGCACCCTTAAACCCAGTTGGAGTTCGCGATCCTTTAAGATCACCAACGGATTTAAATTTTGAGGGCTTCGCGACTAATGGCCCTACGCGAAACTTCATTAAAGTGCCGACGAGTTTAATATTTGGATTAGGTTTACCTTTGGATAGAACTTGACCTTTAATTGCCCAAGCTGTCTGCATAATGTTAGCTACACCAAATTCTAACGTACCTGCATTTACTGCAGGAATATATTTTTGTGTTCCGGCCATTGGAGTTGGCCTCATTTGCATGCCGCCGAACTGTGATGTTATTTTAGCAATTCCAGCACTTACTTGACTGGTAGCCCCTTTTGCCGTTGTGCCAATTCCCACCGTTTGGGCGAGTGCAGGACCCGCCATCATTAATCCCGTCGTCGCTAATACTATTATTTTTTTGTAGGTCATATAGAGATCCTCCGCTTATTGTAAAAATCTAACAGCCTTGGTTTATCGTAGTCGAAGTGAAAGGCTGATGTTAAGTTTTCATTTTCTTATTATTGACTCGGAGGATACAGGTGAATCAAATAATTTCAACCATTTCGGGAAATTAAATACCGTTTTAGTCACATCGGTTTCTTATTCACGAAAAAAATTACAATACAGTCATTGTGCTCGAGATTATAGTCTTGTAAACAAACTGATACTCAATAAAAAAAATCAGTGTAATTTTTACTTATTGATTGGAACTTCTTGGTGGCAGATGGAGACAACTTGATATTAGTTACTGGTGCTTCTGGGCGAACTGGCAGAGCTGTAATCGCAGCACTTAAGGGACTGGACGTTAACGTTAGAGCATTTATAAGACGTGAGGAAGTTGGCAAAGAACTTATAGAAATTGGCGCAAGCAATATAGTTGTTGGGGATTTATTTGATGACCAAGCCTTGGAATCTGCCATCCTTAATTGTGATCAAGTTATTCATATTTGTCCGCCGATGAATTCAAATGAGGCCACCTTGGCCATGAAGATTACAGATTTGTGTCTTAAGCATAATATTCAAAGATTGGTTCTTTATTCGGTACTTCATCCATTATTATCAGAAGTGCGACATCATTCTCTCAAATTACGGGCGGAAGAATATCTCGTAAACTCTGGGCAAAACTACACAATTTTGCAGCCAGGTCGATATATGCAGCACCATCAGTTGATATGGAGAGAAATAATAGAAACGGGAAAACACTGCATGCCTTTCAGCGTTAATTCTAAATTCAATATTGTAGATTTAGCTGATTTAGCAGAGGCCGTTTCTAACGTTTTGGTTGGTGAAGGCCATGATTTTGCTACTTATCAGTTAGCGGGGCCAGAAGCTTTAAGTCAAGTTGATATGGCCCGTATAATTTCTGAAGTCCTTGGCAGACCAGTTTTTGCTGAAGCAAAACCAGCTGATGAGTATATACGCATAGCAAAAAAAAATGGTATGCCATCTGAGCGGATTGAACAATTATGTGCTATGAACGAGCACTATGATAAACATGGGCTTCGCGGTAATAGTAATATCTTAGAGTGGTTAATTAAGCGCCCAGCAACAAACTTTCACACGTATATATCAAGTAATTTTAATAAAAATATTTAATTTATGATGGAGAGGCCCGAATGACAATTTCTGTTGACCAACGTGATCCCAAATTGAAAGGTCCACTTGCCGGTGTTCGAGTAATTGAAATGGGCCAACTACTGGCTGGACCTTTCACAGCCTCTCGGTTAGCTGATTTTGGTGCGGAAATCATTAAAGTTGAGACACCAGTCACGGGGGATCCAATGCGCGAGTGGGGGCATCATCGTTGGGAAGGAAAATGTCTATGGTGGTCGACTTTGGCTAGAAATAAAAAGTCGGTCACGGCAAATTTGCGTGACAAACGTGGGCAAGCTCTAATCCTAAGACTTGTTGCGGAAGCAGATGTGTTAACCGAGAATTTTAAACCTGGAACTTTAGAAAAGTGGGGCTTGGGGCCTGAAGAATTACTTAAAGTAAATCCAAGTCTAATTATATCCAGAGTATCGGGCTACGGCCAGACAGGTCCATATGCAGAACGTCCAGGTTTTGCTAGTGTGGGAGAGGCTCTTAGTGGAATGAGATATATTAATGGATATCCAAACCAACCACCGCCTCGTACAGGCTTGTCACTTGGCGATACCCTTACAGGGATGTTTGCTGCTCAAGGTATTCTTATGGCTCTCTATTGGAGAGATGCTATGGGTGGTGGGAAAGGGCAAGTGGTAGATACGTCAATTGCCGAGTCATGTTTGTCGATGATGGAGAGTTCCCTACCTGAATATGATAAGCTCGGTGTTATACGGGAACCAAGCGGAACTGGGATAGCGAATGTAGCGCCTTCGAACTTATATCCAACTTCTGATGGAAAATACGTTATTATTGCTGCAAATATTGATGCTATGTTCAAACGACTATGTATTGCGATGGATAAACCTGAGTGGATTACGGATGAGAGGTTTGCTGATCATCGAGCGCGCGGAGAAAATTCAGAATTGCTTGATGGTTTAATAGGCGATTGGACAAAAACTATGACAGCTGAAGAACTCTCGAAACATCTTGATGAGAATGGTGTGGTTGTTGGCCCGATAAATACAATAGCAGATGTAGCCTCCGATCCACACTTTCAAGAACGCAATATGATACGGCGTGAGCATGACGAATTTTTCGGAGACATCGCAGTACCAGGTATAGTTCCAATTATGAGCGAAACGGCCGGTGATATTGGATGGTTGGGTTCAGAAAAACCTGGTAGTCATAATGAAGAGGTTTATAATGGCGTGCTCGGAATAGATATAGAAGAATTAGCGGAAATGGAGAAAAATGGTGTCATCTAAAATTGAGATTTGTGAGGTTGGCCCAAGAGATGGTCTCCAGAGTGAACCACGTATATGGACAGTTGAAGAACGAGTTGAGTTAATCGATAGGCTCTCATCTACAGGTGTTCCAAGAATTGAGGCGGTAAGTTTTGTTAATCCGAAACGTGTTCCTCAGATGGCTGATGCCGAAGTGGTAATGGCAAAAATCAAAAGACCAAAGGGTGTAAAATTTGCGGGACTAGCCTTAAATGCTATGGGTGCCGAGCGGGCAATTGAAGCAGGCGTTGATGAAGTCCGTTATGTGGTAGTAGCCAGCGAAACTTTCAATCAACGGAATCAAGGGGCAACCATTAATGAAAGTCTCGTTGGATTTTCAAAAATAGCGGATAAAGTTGTAAATGCTGGATTAAAACTCTCTGCAACAGTCGCTGCTGCATTTGGCTGCCCCTTTGAGGGCAAGATAGAAGTTGATCAGGTGGCAAAAATAGCTAGTAAACTTGTTGATGGAGGATGTGTTGAAGTTGGAATGGCTGATACAATTGGATCAGGGGTTCCTACGCAGGTGACAGAATTATTGAGTGTTGTGAGGCATGCTGTGGGTTCCGAGATAGGTTTGGGGTTCCATCTTCACAATACGAGAAATACCGGTTTTGCAAATGCGGCTGCTGCAGCAAGTGCGGGCATATTATTCTTGGATGCTTCTGTCGGAGGATTGGGGGGATGCCCTTTCGCACCTAAAGCAACAGGTAATATTGCGACTGAAGATTTATGCTTTATGCTCCGAAATATGGGTTTTGAAACTGGTATCAAAATAGATGCGTATATTGAAACTTCTCTTTGGGCAGAGACATTTTTTGATACACCCCTTCCGGGGCAAATTATGAAAGCCGGTTTGTTTCCAGATACAGTGACAGGTTAAAATGGTAAACACCTTTTCTAATTCCACCGCGTATGGGAAAAGAGCCAAGCTAGGGTTAATTGTACCACCAACAAATACTGTAAATGAAGCTGAATGGCACATAATGTTGCCCCCTGACATTTCATTACATGTAACGCGAATGCCACTTCATACCGATGTTTTAAGTAAAAAAGGCAAAGAGGGGCTTTATCGTGATATAGAAAAATCGACGACTGATCTTGGAATGGCTGGTTTAACTAGCATAGCTTATGGTTGTACAGCTGGGTCAATGGCTGATCCAATAAATGAATTAACCGATTTTATGAGTAAAATTTCAGGAATTCCGTGTGTTAGTACTGCTGGTTCTATAATTGCAGCACTAAATCATCTCAATGTAAAAAAAATTAGTGTTGCTACCCCTTATCACGAAGATTTAAATAATCACGAGATGCTTTTTCTGGAAAACAATGGTTTTGATGTATTAGGTATAAGTGGTCTTGGTATCGGCTCTGGCGGGGCTCATGAATATATCCAGATTGCTCAGACACCTATTGATAAAATTAAATCTCATATTTTTTCTGTAAATTGTGATGCGGCTGAAGCCCTATTAATATCCTGTACAGATTTCCCATCTTTAAATTTAATACCTGAATTAGAACAGAAAATAGGAAAGCCAATAATTTCAAGTAATCAGGCAACCTTGTGGTGGGCCATTAGGTCAGCGGGTATTGATGATTTTTTTATTGGTTATGGGAAATTATTTGAAACCTGAGCATTTAATTCATAAATGAAATCGCCGAATATAAATGATAGTACGATCAGTGCATATGCTAACGCAAATTATTATGTAATAGCTGAACAATCTTTCTATATGAAAATTGGTCAGAAAAGTAAGCCCCTCCAAAACTATTGTTTTAAAAAGAATTATCAATCTGCAGTTTTTGTTACAGGTTATAATCCTTTTAGTAAAATTGCGACGGATATGCTGAATCTATTGGCTCACAATAAGCTAAAATTAATGCTTAATAATATGGGCATTGAATTTATCCTATGTGTTGCGAGTGATTTGGAAAAAGATTGGCCTGATGAAGTTGGAGTTCTTGCACTGGATGTAACACTGCAAAAAGGCAAGGATATTGGAAATAAATTTAAACAAAATGCTATTGTCTGGATACCTGATAGCTGGGTTCCAAAAATAGAATTGTTACGATAACCCTAATGATTGAATAGGAATAAATAAGGTTCTTGAGATATTTCCATTGATTTAATTTATATAAATCACATGGTTATATCGAGACTAGAGTATTATATAATTTGCTTAGTTATTGAGGACTGTTCATTTATTATTTTTATTTATAGACGTTGGCCGTGTTCGTTAAAGAGAAATACTTTATCGTCTGGAAAATCGAGTCCTACACTCTGGCCAGATTTAAAATCATTGGTTACTAATCCTTCAATAATTACAATAAATGGTCGCTCTGCTCCTGCTTTAAAATAAAGCAAGGTATCTTTGCCCATGGGCTCCACAAGATCAATAACATCTTGGATTTCACCACCGTCAGTTTTAATTTTTACGTGTTCTGGACGGATGCCTAATGTCACTTTTCCTGAAACTTTGTCAGAAAAATGATCAGGTATTTGAACTTTTAGCTGGTTATTTTTAAAAGCTAATTTATTATTTTCTTCAACTATTTCACCGTTAATTAAGTTCATAGAAGGTGAACCAAAGAAATCTGCAACAAAATATGATTTTGGATTTGAGTAAATGTCCATGGGTGTGCCTTGTTGCTCAATTTCACCGTTATTCATAACAACAATTCGATCTGCTAATGTCATGGCCTCTTCTTGGTCATGGGTGACGTAAACAAAGGTTGTTCTCAGTCTGGTATGAAGTCGATCAACCTCAGCTCGAAGTTCCCGGCGAAGTTTTGCATCCAAACTTGAGAGTGGTTCATCTAGAAGAAATGTGGACGGTTTTGTAACCAGCGTTCTTGCTAGAGCAACCCGTTGGGACTCTCCACCCGAGAGTTGACCCGGTCGTTTATTGAGAAGTGGGGTAATATGAACCATTTCTGCAACTTCTTTTACGATAATACGACGCTCTTCGGCAGGAATTTTTTTCATTCTAAGGCCAAATTCAATGTTATCATAAATTGTTTTATGCGGGAATAACGCATGACTTTGAAATACCATACCGATATTCCTATCGCGTGGCTCAAGTTCATTAATGACCCTACCATCCATTAGAATTTCACCAATCGTTGGGTCTTCAAAACCCGCTATCATGCGAAGCGTAGTTGTTTTTCCACAACCTGAAGGGCCTACAAGTACCAGAAATTCTCCATCGTCTATCTCTAAATTAAGTTCTTTTACGGCTACGGTGGATCCATATTCTTTTCGTAAATTTTTAAATTCAATATGTGCCATTTTTTTTATCTCCTAACCATGCCGAAACTGAAACCACGAGCTAGATGTTTCCGAATAAAAATTCCAATTATAATTAGGGGTATAGTAATGCCAACAGCGAGAGCTGCTTGTCGACCATATACTCTGCCTTCTGTGGAGCCCTCATATTTACTAAGTTCTACAGGAAGAGTTACTACTTCAGTTTTAGAGAGAAGTAATGCGAGCAGATATTCACTCCAAGTTAAAATCAATATAAAAAGAAATGTCGCAACCAAACCAGATCTTGCTAAAGGTAATACAACCTCCCATATCGTACGCCATTTGCTTGCCCCTAAAATCTCTGCTGCTTGTTCTATTTCCATTGGGATTTCATCGATAAAGCTTTTTGTCATCCAAACGGCGTAAGGTAGGGTCGTCAAAAAATATACCAATATTAGGCCAAGGTGGGTATCCAACAGGCCTAGGGTTGAGTAATGTAATGATAGTGGGGCAACGATAACGATTGGTGGAACCATCCTCAGCATTAGGAGCTGAAACATTCTAGCCTCTGTAAGAACTTGATAACGAGAAACACCATATGCTAAAATCGCCCCAAAGAATACTGAAAGACTAGTTGAAACTAGGGCGACCAATGTACTGTTTCCCAGAGCCTTCCAAGGCTTTTGCATGGATTGTGCATATTGAGTGACTGTTAACTCCTCCTTACCCATCCAAACGTTAGCATAATTTGATAGAGTTGGAGTTTCTGACCAATATACGGGTGGCCACGCAAACCATTCAGCATCAGGTTTGAATGAGGTTCCAACAATCCAAAAAAGAGGAAAACCCACTATTACCAACCAAATTGTAAGTGTCGAATAACGAAATCCCTCAAAAATATATTTTTTATTTCTTTTATTTAGCCTCATTTTTCTTCTCTTTTATAAATTTGTTATTTATACATTTGGTCAAGGTTCGTTTTTTCCCGCCGTAGTACCCAAATTGCTCCCAATACAATTAATATCATTAGGATCATAACAACATATGATTGAGCGGCTCCCTTTGAAATTTCAAAATAGTTCCAGGTGGTTAAATAGATTAAAACTGGAATTGTTTCTGTTACTGATCCAGGCCCACCTTGAAACAGCGACCAGATCTTGGGATATTCGGCCATAGCTTCAAGAAATCTTAGAATTAAGGCGAGAAGAATTACTGGCCTTAATAGCGGTAATTGAATTTCAAAAAAAACTCGAAACTTTCCAGCTCCCAATATTTGCGCAGCTTCTTGAGGTTCTTTAGGTAAGGAGGCTAGGCCAGCAATCATTATGATAAATGAGAAAGGTGTCCAATTCCATATTTCCATAATCATGACCGTTGTTAATGCAATGTCTGCATCTGCGAGCCAACTTACTTTGATGTCATGACCCAATAGTGAGCTAAGAATTCCATTTATCGGGCCATTCTGGTATAATAGCATTTCGCCCGTGTATGCCACTACGATGGGGACGGTAAGCATGGGTATAATAAACATAATATAATAAAATGCATTTCCCTTAAAGGGTCGGTACATTAAAAGTGCTAGTCCAAAGCCAACTAAAAAACATCCAACGGTTGACCCAAATGAGAAATAAAGTGAGCGAATAACTGCCCAGCCGAGTCGTTCATCAGTCAATACCTCTTCAAATATTTCGAAGCCAACAAATTCGGCGTCCCACCAACTACCGAGATAAACAGTCCAGCCAAAAAAAGAAAAATAGAGCTGAAGAATTAACGCTGGCATTAAAACAACCAAAAATATAACAACAATCGGTGATATTGTTATCCATTTAAACCGTTTTATTGCTCGCGCTCGTGTCATCTCTCGCGTTGAATTTACACTAGTCCCGGCAAGATTATTGGATCCCATATATCTAATTTCCTGAATAGGTCTATTTAGTCAGGGCAAATACTTAGGAGCCCTGACTAAACTTTATTTTCTTAAATCTCTTTATTTACGAATAAAAGATAAAAGCTTAAGTTGGAACATTCACTGTTGGAAAAACCGCTTTATAACTAGCTAGTTCTTTTTTGAGTTTTTTCTTCCCAATTCTGCGAACAATCTTCTTCCATGCTTTTTCAGTATTTGGAAGTACGTCTTTAGCTGAGAGTTGTCCAACGTAAGCCTCTGATATATTTTTGGCTAGAATGTCCTGAAATTCCAACATACCAGTTAAGTAAATGGGCGGTGATGCAACTTTTAGATTTTGCTCGATAGCGTCCACGCCAGCTGGGGTATACGCTTTTCTTACCAGACTATTCGACATGTGGCCCTTGTGCCAAGGATCATGAAATGTATTAACACGATCAGAAACAATGGATGCACTATTTTTTAATGTTGCCATCCACATTGCCATCATTGCTGCTTGTTGCTTTCGAGGGCTATATCGATTAATTAGAATTGATGCGATTGGCGATGAAATTGAACGGTGGACTTGTTTTCCTGAAAAAGTAGACCCTGGGACAAGGCCATAACGCCATTTCCCTGCTGTTTTAGACTTTTTAGGATTCTCAGCCAAGGATATCACGCCATCCCAATATTGGCATGAGAAGGCATGACCTTGTGTCATACGTGGGATCATTTGTGGTGTTCCCCAACCAGCAGCCTCGGGGTGTGATACTTTTTTAATTTTAAGGTAGGTGTCGAGAGCGTATTGTCCTGCCTTATTATTTAGGGTCGGGTTCATAT
>JADHRD010000111.1 GCA_016777585.1 Rhodospirillales bacterium
AGATCACCCTTTAGAAACTCAAGGTTGAACGGTAGTTTGGGTATTTCAACATTCTTCAATTTTGCATCAAGGAAACCCTTGACCATTTGAGTGGTCGTTTTTGTTTCAACAAGAAAATTAAGTTTTAATTTAGCATTTAAATCAGCTTTTATATTTCTTTTGGATAGTTCCGATAAGCGATTTGAACTTGGCAAGTTCTTGCTTAAGACGTTAATTGTCGGGCCTAATGGTCCCTCTAGGTTGATATCCACATCTGCATATTGATCAAAGTTATTTAATCCGGAAAAAACGATACGACCTGCTTGAATATTTAAGCTTCCTGATTTTCCCTTAGATATAAAAACTTCAAATTTATTCTCATTAAATTTAATATGCCCAACTCCATGAGTTGCTCTCGGCATTGAGTCTAAATAATCAATGGACATATTTTTATAACTCATTGAGCCGAGACTTGTTTTTATTTTAACACCTTTTTGTAAATTGTATGTACCAGAAAACCTAGCTTGAGCGTCATCTATCACTCCATCATTTAAATTTTCAACAAGCCACGTTCGAATAACCCGATGCCAACTCTCTGGCCATACATCAGACATGTTATTCACTAACAGATTGCTCGCCTTAACGCCTATTTCAAACGAAAACTCATCATCAAACTCCTGAATGGTCGCGGTCGTATCAAACGTTGAGTCTTTATCCTTAAATTGAAAAGCATCAATTTCTATTAAGCCGTAGTCAAGGTAGTAACTACCTATCAAAGAAAGTTGTCGAATTTTCCAATCATGGGAAATTGGTTTTCTTATTTTTAATATTCCATCATCACCTAGGTTTATTTGAAAATTATCAACACGCAATATTCCTGTATTTTGATTAAAATTACCTCGGAATTTTGCACTCTCTACTGCCGTTGAAATGTCTATATTTTTATCAATTCCAAATTTTCCTGCCTCGCCTTCAAAATTAAAATCGAACCCTGGAACTTCTCCATTTTTCAATATAACTGCATCTATAGTTCCATTTAGAGGCAAATCAAAAAATTTAAGAGGCTTTAGTTTTTGGGAAAAAAGGGCAAAATTTCTAGGGTTCAAATTATTAAAACCTAACGTGATTTTGGCTTTTTTAGTGTTTATACTATAATTTCCCATTAAATTTATCGCGGTAGGCTTTTGAGTCGTGGCATTATCAGATTTCAGCATTAAATCTGCAATGATTGATAAGGTATCGCTATCGCGACTTAGTCTGATATCTGTATCCGGAGCATTCCATTTAACCTCAAGTTTCTGATCATGAAAGAAAACATTGCCGCGAATAATATTTACATATTTTAAATGACTTAATGGTTTTGCTGGATCTTGTTTTACTAATAAATCACCAATTAACCCTTCAAATAAATTTAATTCTTTACTTATTAAACCATCAGATTCTTTATTATAATTAACTGGCCCTACTTCAATCTTCCCAGAAGAATTCCGCAGTATATTTAACCTAAGGTCAAAAATACTTATGCTCTGAGGCGCCAATTTACCTTCGACTAATGCGATGGGGCTTAGTGTTACAGCGAGTTCAGGGATCTGAGCTACTATCTTCCCCAAAACATCAATAGCTTTGGTACCGCGCAAACGAATATCAATATTATTTTCCCAACCACCCCAAACTAAAACTGTTTCATCTAACTCTATTTCTAGTTTATTGTTTAATGCCTCATTCAGAACCTTTTCAAAATAAGGAGTTAGGAAGGTAAGTGAAATTGGACCAGTTGTTAACTTCCAAAAAAGAATACCCGTGAATAAAAAAATACCTAAAAAAGCAAAAATTAAAATATTTAAAATGGCACGAAGACCAGGTAAAAACAAAAAACTAACTCCATTTAAAAACAAATTTAAATATACAAAACTAATCCTATTTTAAGAACGTTAATTCTTTAATTTGGTAATAAGATTATGTAAGTTAAAGATAATTGATATTATCTATGGGCACAAATCTAACCAACTAAAAATATATCTATGCTTTTTTATTACTTAATATCAAGAGACCAAACTTAACTATTTATTAATATTTCAATCATAAATTTTTATTCACCAACCTTGGCCGCAAGAGCTGCAGACATAAACAAATCCAAATTACCATCCAAAACACTTTGGGTATCAGACGTTTCAATTTCTGTACGCAAATCTTTTACTAATTGATAGGGCTGAAGAACATAAGAGCGTATTTGATGACCCCAACCAATATCGGTTTTAGAATCATGTTCTGCCTGAATACTCTCTTCTCTTTTGCTCAATTCTATCTCGTATAATCGCGCCCTTAACATATCATAAGCGGAGGCGCGATTACGATGTTGAGACCGATCATTCTGACATTGAACAACTACACCAGTGGGGATGTGTGTTATTCGAATTGCTGAATCAGTTTTATTTATGTGTTGCCCACCCGCACCAGAGGCCCGATATGTATCAACTCGAATTTCCTTTTCATCAATATCAACAATAATATCATTGTCGATTACTGGGTAAACCCAAACCGAAGCAAAACTTGTGTGTCTCCGAGCGCCTGAGTCAAATGGCGAAATCCGAACAAGGCGGTGGACTCCGCTCTCTGTTTTAAGCCAGCCATATGCATCCGAGCCCGTAATTCTGATTGTTGCAGATTTTAATCCAGCCTCTTCTCCTGAACTTTGTTCAAGGTATTCGATTTTGAACCCCCGATAATCTGCCCAACGCGTATACATACGCAATAACATTTGTGCCCAATCTTGAGCTTCAGTACCGCCAGCACCAGAATGAATTTCTAAGTAGCTATCATTGACATCAACTTCACCAGATAATAGCGCTTGGATTCTTGCTTTTTCAACTTTATCACTTAAACTAATTATTGCTGACTCGGCTTCATGCAATAGATTTTCATCATCTTCAATTTCAATAAGGGATAAAAGATCAATATTATATTCTAGATCGTTACTGATTTCAGTAATTGCAGAGATACTATTCTTTAACTTATTATACTCTCGCATCAGGCCTTGAGCCTTTTCCGGAGATTGCCAAAAATCTTGACTCTCAATTATTGAGTTTAATTCTTCAACCCTTCTAATAGCGTTATCATAGTCAAAGATGCCTCCTGAGTAATTGGACTGCCTGTTCTATTTCAATAATCATTACTTGCACTTCTGGACGCATGTGACACACCTTTGTTATATAAAATAGTTTTACTGGCTCATAACTATAAAAAAACCTCTTTTAATTTTTCTATACAATTTTGCTTTTAATATAAAGTCCCTAATCCGATTTTATTAGACTTTTCGGGCATTTCCTCTGATCCATCAAACTGTTGCTCGGAACCGACTGGAGCCGTGCCGGGTTTAAAAGCCTCTAGTATCACTTCCTCATCACCTAACTCAGCCAATTCTCCTGTATTGGCATTAACACGCACAAGGCTTACTTCCGATGGTATTCGAAAAGGAACTGCCGGTTTATCTGATAATATACTCCGCATAAATTCTTTAAAAATTGGAGCTGCCACGCTTGCACCTTGTTCTCTCTTTCCAAGCGAGCGCGGTTTATCAAAACCAACAAAGACACCGACAGCCAGATCTGGAGAAAATCCGATAAACCATGTATCCAGAGACTTATTAGTGGTACCTGTCTTTCCAGCCAAAGGAATTCCTAAATCCCGGATCATTCTTCCAGTACCACGCTGCACTGCACCCTCTAACATGGACACCATCTGAAAAGCACTAGTCGGACTTATTATTTGTTTTCTTTCATTTGTTAAGTCAGGAATACCTTGGTTTGTCCAGAAATCAGTTCGACATTTATCACATTTTCTTCTGTCATGCCTAAAAATAGTATTACCGTGCTTATCCTGAATTCTATCAATTAACGTTGTTTCTATTTTTTTTCCACCATTTACAATCATTGCATATGCGCTTGTTAAATTGAGAAGAGTAGTTTCTCCAGCACCCAACGCCATGGACAACTGAATCGGTAAATTTTCAAATATGCCAAAATCTTTTGCATATTTCGATACCACCTCCATTCCAACAGTTTGAGCTAATCTCACAGTCATTAAATTTCTCGATTTCTCAATACCAAGGCGCATAGTACTAAGGCCATAAAATTTACCTGTATAGTTTCCAGGTCGCCACTTTGGCTTACCAAAACCTTGTTCAATTACAAACGGTGCGTCCAAAATTAATGAAGAAGGCGTAAATCCATTATCCAACGCTGCCAAATAAACAAAAGGTTTAAACGCTGAACCCGGTTGACGTTTAGCTTGGAACGCTCGATTAAATTGACTGCGTTCATAAGAGAAACCTCCAGATAGCGCTAAAACACGTCCTGTATGTGCATCAATAACAACGAGTGCCCCCTCTATTTCAGGCATTTGAAATAGCCGATATTTAAGAACAGAATTTATTACCTCACCAACTATAATTGGTTCAACAATTATAACATCCCCAATTTTCAAAACATCTTTTGGCAAGCTAATTTTTGGCCCTAGCCGTTCGCCTTTGATCCACTTACGCGCCCATTTTAATTCATTCAATGGTATCAATCCCTCAGATCCATCATCTACAGTTATTGAAACCTCAATATTAGTCATGTTTGTTACTACCGCTAAACGCCAATTACCTAATGCTTTCGGGTGAGGTATTTTGGACAATGCCCGCAACCAATCTTTTGGAATACCTATGTTCCGAATTGGTCCGCGCCAACCATGGCGTCTATCATATTTAATCAATCCGTTTCTGAGCGATATATCAGAGAAACGCTGATATTCTGGTAAGATCGTACTTCGGACGACCAAGCCACCTCGATAAACGGCCTGGTTACCATATTTTGATGCTAGTTCACGACGAACCTCCTCAGCAAAATATTCCGCCTTAACGTACTCAGTCTCTTTACGTTTTCTGGTGATCAATGCCGATGAAGTTGCTACATGTGCGCTCTTATGCGAAATGAGCTTATCTTCAAGCATTCGACCAATAACCCAATCTCTCCGCGACTTAGCAGCTTGAGGGTAATTAAATGGATTATAGTTATTAGGCGCTTTAGGCAAAGCGGCTAGAAAAGCAGCCTCTGAAACTGTTAAATTATTTAGAGATTTATTGAAATAGTTCAATGCAGCGGTCGCGATACCATATGATCCAAAACCTAGATAAATTTCATTCAAATAAAGTTCAAGTATTCGATTCTTAGTTAAAGCCCTCTCAATCCTAAATGCCAAAATTGCCTCTTTGATCTTACGGTCCAGACTAACATCCGCAGATAATAGAAAATTTTTTGCAACCTGCTGAGTAATAGTAGAGGCTCCAACAAGCTTACGACCTGATGTATAGTTTTTAATATTTGTTAGAATCGCTCTCGCAATACCCATCGGATCAATTCCAGGGTGATAATAAAAATTCTTATCTTCGGCAGATAAGAACGCATTCACCACTAAATTAGGAATTGCAACAAACGGAACAAAAACTCTTTTTTGTTCAGCATACTCCGAAAGTAATCGGCCATCACCAGCATGAACACGGGTCATTACTGAGGGTTCATAATCTACTAATTGTTTATAATCCGGCAAGCCTTGGCCATACTTGAAAAATATAAAAGCCCCAAACCCTAATCCGAGAATAATAATCATAAATACAAGACTTATAACAAGGATTAAGCTTCGAAACATGCGCGAATTAGTCTTTCATTCAAATTAAATTTTAGTCAGTACTTTCAAAATATGTCTTGTTTATGTCAACAAAGAAATAAAGAAAATATATTTTTGATGGTTTATTCACTTTCTTTTCCGAAAATAGAAATCAATAGCATCACCAATAACTCGAGCTAACTTAGCTCGGCTTGCAGGGTTACTTAATACCTTTTCATCTCTGCGATTTGAAAGGAAACCCATTTCTATAAGTATTGAAGGCACATCTGGTGATTTTAAAACAGCAAATCCGGCGAAACGGTGGGCATTAGATAAGGTTCGAGAAAATTTGCGTATGTATTTTACTAATTCATACGCCAATCGAGAGGACTCGTTCATTGTTTCGCGTTGAGCGAGATCTATAAGAATATTTGCTACTTCTTTGGACTCAGTAGATAGATCTATTCCCGCAATAAGGTCTGATTTGTTCTCTTGCTCCGCTAAATAGGCGGCCTCTCTGTCAGAAGCCTTTTCTGAGAGAGTGTAAATTGAAAGACCACGTATATTTTTGTTTCTAATTGCATCAGCGTGAAGAGAAACAAATAAATCTGCTTTGTAGTTCCTAGCAATCGTTCTTCTCTTTCTGAGACGAATAAACATATCTTTAGTTCGGGTAAGAAAAACTTTATATCGTCCCAGAGATTCCAAGTATTTTTTCATTTCCTTCGCAGCGGCGAGAGTTATATGTTTTTCGAAAATACGCCCACTAGTTGATCCAGGGTCAATACCACCGTGGCCCGGATCAATAACAATTACTGGGATTTTCTTGGATATAACCACACTTGTATTCTCATCACCAATAAGTGGTTTCTGACGGGGTGGCAAAATATCATAAATACGGTATCTGGATATTTTATCTAAACTGGCTGCGCCAGTTTTTTTTCTCAATTCAACTGAGTCTAAATATTTCTTCTCGGCAATAGCCTCCAAATCGATAACTAATCTATATTGTTTCCCTCCATTTGGGCGTAGTAGAAAAGATTTCGTAACTTTCGCGGGCTCTGTAATATCAAGAACGATACGTGAGAGACCAGAGCGAAAGTATCCATATCTAAAGCGATTTATTATGCCAAGACTATAAGAGGAACGACGCTCCATTATATCACTCGGTAAATTCCAATCTACATCAGGTAAATCAATAACTATCCTGAAAGGACTGGGAAGCGTAAAGATGTTGAACTCAACAGGCTCAGAAATATC
>JADHRD010000112.1 GCA_016777585.1 Rhodospirillales bacterium
ATAGTGGCTGAGAGAGCCCCAGAGCCCGTAGGTAATATACATTCGATTATCACACAGAAAGAAATCGATGACATTGGTGCTAAATATAAAAAGATTACAGGCTATGACCGAGAAACACTCAACAATCGCGACTCTCTTGTCATTTAATATTATTCTGTAATATATTGGTTAAAACTAAAATTTTAAAAATATTTTAAATTATAAATAAAAAATATAGGGGGAAATTCAATGAGTTCATTTAAACTATTAATCGTCATGTTGGGACTATGTTTAAGTATTTCATTTTCGGCGACCACTATAAGTGCACAATCTAAAATCCTTAGGGCTGATGCCACAAATCCAGCTTCATCGTCTGCAATGCTGTTGACCGTTCTAGGTAAAATTTATCCACGTGAGATTGGCGTTTCTTTACAAATTAATACTGGTCAAGCATTGACTCGATCTGTTCTTAAACTCGGGACAGGTGACCTCGATATGATACACATGGTGCCACAAATTATTCCTTGGCTTAAAGCCGGATCAAAGATGTATAAAAAGGGATTGCAAGAGCGAGCTAAGAAGGCTTATGCAGAGTCTCGGGCGATATTCGGTTTTCCAGCCAGCGCCATTCATATTATAGTTTGGCAGGATTCTGGTATTAAAAAATTAAATGATCTTAAAGGTAAAGTTGTTTATATGGGTCCACCAGCAGGTGGTTTTTATAATCAAGCAAGCTCTTACGTTAAAGCGGTTACAGGGTTGGATCCGAAAAAAGATTATAAAGCTATTCGCCTCCCCTGGGGTCAGGGTATGCAAGCAATGCTTGATGGCCAGATTGATGTATTTTTTAGACCAACAGCAGTTGGATCAGCGGTAATTAATCAAATTGGGGCTAAGAAAAAGTTTTATCTTCTTGGAGCGGGAGATGCTGCTGACTCAAAAAAATGGAAAAATGTTATGATTAAGCGTCTCTTAAATGAGAATACAATAATTCCGGCTGGCACCTATCGTAATCAAGTTGGTGGAGACGTGCGAACTACTGCCGCAAATAACTCGATTCTTGTCCGAAAAGGTATGAGCGACGATCTCGTTTATAAGATGGTTAAAACTATGTGGGAGAATATTGACGAAATTCATAAAAGTGCTTCTGTTCTCAAAACACTGAATATTAATAAGCCATTCGCTGGCGTTAATCTTCCGCTTCATCCAGGCGCTATAAAATACTATAGGGAAGTTGGAACTAGTATTCCAGCATCATTGTTGCCTTAATTTATGTTGATCTACACATAAAGGGGTTGGTGAGAACGATCGTGCCAGCCCATTTTTCTTAATTAAAAAACTGGGTGATAAAAATGAATGCGGACCGTATTTTAGCGAAACCATTAAATTGGCTAGTTATTTTTATTTTTATTGCAAGTTTATTCGTCGCTCTCGTAGGCTTAACTAATTCCTACCCACAATATTGGATAATTCCTCGATTAGGACCGTTTGCTCCAGAAATTATTCGACCTCTGATGCTTGGTGCTTCGGTTTTTCTTGTTATTTTAAAGTATTCCTTCACATCAAGCTTTTCCAAGAGTCGACCAAAATTAAAATGGCTCGGTTTTTCTTTTGATGTTTTTCTAATGGCGATAGTTGCGTTTGCCTTATGGAGATTTTCAATCGATATGTTGGAAATGGTCGATACGATGGTAATTTTTGGCCCTTCGCATGCCATGATTGCCTTGGCTGCCTCGGCTGTATTTATTATTCTATGCTGGCGTGTATGGGGAGCAGCACTTGCGATTGTGGGAATAGTAGCGCTGTTTTATTATTTTACCGGGCCATATTGGCCTGGTATTTTTAAAACCGCCCCTTTTAATATTTTAAGCAGTTCAGCCGAAGATTTATGGTTTAATTTGGGCGAAGGAATTGTTGGTGGTATTACTGGCATACTTATTTTTACTGCATTTCCATTTGTTTTATTGGGAGCAATGCTTGAGAGGACAGGGGGTGCCCGGTCACTTATCAAAATTGCGTTTCATTTCACCCGAAATCTAAGAGGTGGTCCAGCACATGCTGCAATTATGTCATCTGCTTTGTTTGGCACAATGTCGGGAGCCGCAGTCACAAATGTTGTAGCGACTGGCGTTATCACAATTCCGATGATAAAGCGGCGGGGTTTTAGCCCCGCATTCGCAGGGGGAGTCGAGGCAACCGCTTCAAGTGCAGGCCAGATTATGCCACCTGTTATGGGTGCAGCTGCACTTGTGATGGCCGATATTACAGAAATTTCTTACATCCATATAATTATTGCTGCTCTTATTCCGGCCTTAGCGTATTATGCAAGCCTGTTTACGAGCGTGGTTTTTGAATCTCGGCGTTTAGGTATTGAAGCCGTATCTGATTTATCGGATACGGATATTGATCTCGCCGTTCATCGTCAGGATTATTATAATCTCATCCTTATCGTGGTGCCTATTGCGACTGTTGTATACGCGCTCCTATCAGGTTTTTCTCCCGCGGGAGCGGGTAATATTGCGTTAACCGTACTTATTCCCCTCAGCTTTTTGAACCCTGAGGTTCGACAAAACCCGTTCCTTATTATTCGTGCATTAGCCAATGGCGGCCGACAATTTGGCGAACTTCTTATGTCAGTTGCAGTTGTAGGAATTATAGTTGCTGTTTTGGCTGCTACAGGGTTACCAAATGATTTCACCCTCTTGCTTGGTCAAGCTGGAGGAAGTGAGCTAGTGTTTGCCTTAATGATCGCTGCTGCTGCATCATTGATGCTCAGCATGGGTATTCCAACTTTACCAGCCTACCTTACAGTAGTCTTAATTTTAGGGCCGTCATTAACGGAATTAGGTGTTTCAACCTTGGTTGCTCATCTCTTTGTTCTTTATTTCTGTGTTGCATCATCAATCACACCGCCAGTTGCGATTGCCGCCTACGCGGCAGCGTCGATAGCTGACGGCCCACCAATGATGACTGCAGTCTATGCGATGCGTATTGGTTTGGTGAAATTTTTAGTTCCGTTTGTTTTTGCTTTCTACCCTGTGATTTTAATTGTTGAGGCGTCCGGAGTAGCTTTCGATATAATGGCGTTTTTATCAATTATTGTGCGTTTGTCTATTGTAATTTATTTGGTCTCAAGTGCTGTAATTGGCTTTGATAGACGTAGGCTTCCAGCTTGGGAGATAATTGTTCGGCTTATTTTGGGCATCCTTATCATATTTACTGATCCGTTTATTCATTGGAGTGCATCTGCAGCAGCATTGGTTTATTTACTCTGGCATAATAAATCATTTAGGATGGTTGAGGCCAGTTAATGTGTAAACCAATCAAAATAGTAAAAGTGAATAAAGTATATGAGTCATCGAAATTAATATATAATTTTAAAAAGTTATGTAAATAACTATGCCAATACCATAGAAATTAAATACTACTCACATCATTTTACCGATCCTTCCATTCTTGATATATTTGTTAATTTTCTATTACATCGATTATGACGCAGTTTAGATTACTGAATGCAGATAATTTAATTTAAGGAAATTAAGATGGCTAAAAGAGAGCCGCGGCAATTAAAGGTTATAGATGTAAAAAGGATCACTCCGAATCTGCAACGTATTACGCTTGGTGGTAAAGGAATGAGTGACTTCCCGGACAATTTTGAGGGTGGGTATGTGAAATTAAATTTTCCACAAGCTGATGCTAGGGTTATCACAAGAACCTATTCAATACGTTCTCAGCGGAAAGATGAGATTGATATTGATTTTGTATTGCATAATGACGGGGGACCAGCCTCATGCTGGGCTGTTGAATGTAAGGTAGGCGATCTGATAAAGATAGGAGGGCCAGGGCCTAAAACTTTAGTTAATCCTCAAGCAGACTGGTTTTTACTCGTTGGTGATATGACTGCGTTGCCAGCGATTAGCGTAAACATCGAACATTTGCATAATGAAGCTATTGGATATGCTGTGATTGAGGTAATTGATGAGGCTGACATCCAGTCACTGCCGACGCCGGAAGGCTTTAAAATTAAATGGGTTGTGAATCCCAAGCCCGGAGAAAAATCTGAATTACTCACTGATTGTGTTAAAGGTATTACAATGCTTAGTGGTCAACCTTCAATCTGGGTAGCTTGTGAATTTAACGCTATGCGAATTTTACGTGACTATTTTCAGACTGAACAACAAATTAGCAAGGATTGTCTTTATATCTCAAGCTATTGGAAGCATGGAAGTAATGAGGATTCTCATCGAGATGCAAAGCGAACTGATATGAGCGCTTTAAAAGCTTAATTTCTATATTAGATTTATTTAATAAGTATGTATATTTAATGTCTAAGCAAATGTGGTTATTTTATCTATAACGGGCAATACCTGATTTTACACATCTAAGAGGTATGGAGGACTCAATTGAAGCGATGCCCCCTATTTTAGTTAATTGTCCTACTAAAAATCTCTCAAAATCCTCAATGTCTCTGGTAACTACGCGCAAAAGATAATCATGTTTGCCGGTCATTAACCAGCAATCAACAACTTCTGCTAGGCTATTTACTTTTTTCTCAAACTGATCTAATTCGTCATCAATTTGTCTCTCAAGCCTAACTTGCACAAAAACAGAAAACCCAAAACCAAGTTTCTTCTCATCAATTAGTGCCGAATAACCCTTTATTATCCCATCCGCTTCTAATTTCTTAAGCCTGCGGGTCACTGGTGTTTGGCTAAGATTTATTTCTTCACTTATTTCATTGATTGTAATTCGGCCGTTATTAGCTAAGCATTGAATTATTTTTTCATCGAAAGAATCATGCATAATACCACCATATATAAATAATATTTTAGAGAATAAACCTAAAGTTATAGAAAAAACATCAAATTTAGCAAGAATAAACTATTTAAATGAGTTTATTATATTAAAATAAAATATCAATATTAGTAATTACAATGAAAAAAGACACATCAACTACTCAAAAAATATCGCCTGAATTTTTACGTCAGATAGAGCAACGCTTACTTTGGTTATCTCATTGGATGATTCATCATGCGAATCATATACGGTCGTCAGAAAATACGATAAAAACTGGTGGGCATCAGGCTTCAAGCGCTTCGATGGTCTCTATTCTTACTGCATTATACTTCGTAACACTCAAAAATAATGATCGCGTTGCTGTCAAACCTCATGCGTCGCCGATTTTTCACGCAATGCAATACCTTATGGGAAAACTAGACCTTGAACATATGAAAAATTTTAGAGGTTTTGGGGGTATTCAACCTTATCCTTCGCGAACGAAAGATATTGATGATGTGGATTTTTCGACGGGTTCAGTTGGATTAGGTGTGGCTATTACCAGTTTTGCATCGATTATTCAGGATTATATAACGGAAAAGGATTGGTGCGAGAAATTACCAGTTTCAAGGATGGTTGCTCTTATGGGTGATGCGGAACTCGATGAGGGCAATATTTATGAATGCCTTCAAGAGGGGTGGAAACACGATGTTAGAAATGTGTGGTGGATTATTGATTATAATCGTCAGTCACTAGATGGTATTGTTCATGAGGGGGTTTGGGAGAGAGCTGAAAAAGTATTTCAGGCTTTCGATTGGCAAGTTGTTCGAATCAAATACGGCAAATTACAAAAAGCTGCGTTCAAGGAGCCGGGTGGAAAACAATTAAAGGAATGGATAGATACATGCCCAAATGAAGATTATTCAGCACTAACTTACCTCGGGGGAGAAAATTGGCGCCGTCGACTTCTTGATGACCTCTCTGGGGACGCAGATGTTGTTACTCTAATTGAAAGTCGGTGTGATGCAACTCTGGCTAAATTAATGGAAAACCTTGGTGGAAACTGTGTTGAGACACTCTCAGAGCAATTTTCATTAATTAATCATGATAAACCGGTCTGCTTTCTTGCTTACACTATTAAGGGATGGGGTACGCCTATTGCCGGACATAAGGACAATCATAGCGGACTGATGACGCCTGATCAGATGCAGGAATGGAAAACTAAGATGGGTGTATCAGATGGTAACGAGTGGGAGCCATTTGAGTCAGTTTCAGATATTAAAAATTTGAAAAAATTTTTAGATAGTGTCTCATTCTTTAAAAAAGAAGAAAGACGGTATGAGGCGGCCAAAATTACTATTGAAAATATTTCAATCAATATTCCAAAAATTATTTCTTCACAGGCTGGTTTTGGTAAAATTTTAGACCAAATTGCACAAAGTAATAATGAACTCAGTAAGCATATTTTAACCGCTAGTCCTGATGTTTCTGGAACTACTAGTCTCGGACCTTGGATAAACAGAAAAAAGCTTTTTGGTCGTAAAATAAAAAGTGATCACTTTAGTCAACAGAGAATTCCCTCAACTGCGAAATGGGAAACAGCGCCCGAAGGTCAGCACATTGAACTTGGAATTGCTGAAATGAACTTATTCTTATTGTTAGCAGCTGCTGGCCTTTCTCACTCAATTTTTGGAAAGCGCCTTTTGCCAATTGGAACTATATACGACCCATTTATATCTAGAGGTTTGGATGCACTAAATTATGGTTGTTATCAGGATGCTAGGTTCATGCTCGTTGGCACTCCATCAGGCGTTTCTCTTGCGCCGGAGGGTGGTGCTCATCAATCTATAGGGATCCCTTTAATAGGAATGTCTCAAGATGGATTGGCTTCTTTTGAGCCAGCATTCATGGATGAATTGGTCGTAGTTATGAATTGGGCTTTTGATTATATGCAACGCGACGGACAGAATAATTATTCACCAGTTTGGTTGAGGGACGATACAGGTGGATCAGTATATTTGCGCTTAACAACAAAGCCGTTAGAGCAGCCAATACGGCATCTATCAATTGAGCAAGAGTCTAATATTATAAATGGAGCCTATTGGTTGCGACA